>NZ_JAUCDN010000114.1:0-9735 GCF_034675085.1 Devosia sp. | reverse complement strand
CGTTGGGCCTGTTCTGGGGTCCTATATCCGAGAGGCGAGTGGATCCGCCGCCGGTTATAGTTTCCCTCGATATGCGCAAAGAGGTCTCGTCGCGCACCCTCTCGCGCTTCCCATCGCCGCTGATGGGCGAGTTCGACCTTGAGCGTATGGAAGAAGCTCTCCATGGGCGCATTATCGTAGCAACAGGCCGTGCGGCTCATTGACGGTTTCGCTTTCATGGCGGCGAGTTGCTTGCGCAGGCCTCGGATGCGTATTGGCTGCCGGGCCGGAATAACAGATGAGGCCTTCGGCCGGCCGTTGCCGCTGTGTGGCCATCATCAGCGCGGCCAGCGGCAGTTCGGTTCGCATGTGGTCACGCATCGACCAGCCGACGATCTTGCGGTCGTCAGGTCGAGCACCGCGGCGAGATACAGCCATCCTTGCCCGGTCGCGATGAAAGTGATGTCGGCCAGTCAGATGCGGTTCGGTGCGGACGCGACGCACTCCTGCTTCAACAGGTTCGGCGCAATGGGCAGAGAGTGGCTTTTGTCGGTCGTGCACGGCCTGAACCTGCGACCGGCGAGCGCGCGAATACCGTAACGACGCATCAGTCGCGCAACGCGGCCACAACTTGCAGTCCCGCCTTGCGCCCGGAGCGCGGCATGCATCCTGGGGCTACCCTAACGGCCATGATGCTCGTCATGGAGACGACGCACACTGGCAAGCAGCGCACGGCTGGCGCGCGCCCGGGCGCTTTCTGGACGGCTGCGCCACGCGTAGTAGCCGCTGGCCAAGACCTTCCAACAACGCCACCGCCTCGCGTTTGAACTCGGGAGAAAACTCCCTTCTCATCTTCGCCATTCAACACCTCCATGCCCTCTCAGGCTTAGCAAAGGTATCCACGAAATCGAGGGACCGTCAGGCACGACATAGCCGAACTCGTAGAGCAGCCCTCGCAGCGCATTCACCTGGCTCAGGCACTGCCGAACAAGGCGATCCTGGGACCGAAACAGCGGGGCCCGGGCCTGTTGCTCCGCCGTATTCGGTCCGACAAATCGCATTTCGGGGCGCTGTGCCGGGATCACCATCGCCTCGGTGTCGGCGGCATCATTTTTCTGGCGTTTGACAAACGGCTTCACGTATTGCGGCGGCAGCAGCTTCACCTCATGGCCGAGCTTGACTAATTCGCGCGCCCAGTAGCTCGCACTGCCACAGCCTCCATCGCGACCACACACGGTGCCTGGTCAGCCATGAACTTCCGGAGCTGTGTCCGCGATATCTTCTTGCGGAAATTCACCTGTCCCCGTCATCGAGGTCCCATGAAGGTGGGAAACACTTTTTGCCAGATCGTCTGGGTTCGGCAGCAACTACCCATCTACCGTGGTCGAATTTTGCACGCCCGCACTCAGGGACCAAACCTCTCTAGTTCTGCACCACCTGCTGAAACCAGGTATCGAGGAAGCGGCTACGCTTGAGGGGGTCGAGGAAGACCAGCAATTCGGGCCCCAGCTCGATAGTTTGCAGATTTTCAATGCCGCTCCTGGCGCCGATGGGCGTCAGCCCCATGGCGCCCAGGGCCTGCTGGGCCGGCGTGGAAAACAACAGGCCCGTCAGTTCGGACGGCACCAGCCCACGGGGCAAGCCGGCATGAACCGGCACCAGCGCCGTCAGGGGCAGCGCCAGCACATAGTCCTGCGGAATGATGATGCCGATTTCCGTATGCTCGGCGGCGGCGCGGCGGGCCACCGACAGCGGCACATTATAGCCGAAATCGATGATACCCCGCGACAGCGCGGCCAACAGTTCCTCGGGCGTATCGAAGATGCGGGCCTGCGCCATGCCGAAGGCGCCGGAAATGCGCCAGAACAATGCCGAGCGCAGGCTGTCCTGGGCGGCATAGCCATAGGCGACATTGTCGATGCCGATGTTGACCAGTCCCATGCGCCCCTGAAAGCGGAGACGGTTGCGCTCAAGCATGCGGGCCAGCTCGGTGCGCGAGCGGGGCGCTTCTTCCGCCGGAATCTGACCGCTATGGGTGACGAATACCGCCGCATCGTGAGCGACGGCAAAAACCTCGTTGCGCCAGTGCGGTGCCTCCAGCCCGCCAGGCGGGACCTGCGGCAGGGTGTAGCCCTCATTGGCCACTTGTACCGCAAGGTCGGGCGTGGGCAGCAGCACCAGATGCGGCAAAGCCTCGGCTTCGGCCTGGGCAGAGAGCCGGGAAATGATCTGGGCCGGGCGGGCCTGCCGGTAATCGACAGCCAGCCCCGCCAGTTCCGCCTCCTGCCCCAACGCACCGACAAGTCCCGCCATGATTTCGGGTGTCTCGGTGCCCATGATCGCCAGCGAGGCCCACGCTTGCGCGAAGCCGCGCGATGACATGCCGGACAGCGCAGATGCAAGCGCCAGCGAGATCAGGTTGCGCCGCCTCATGGCCTTTCCCTCTTCCTTCTGAGCGGCAGGCGCACGGTGACCACCAGCCCGCCGCCCACTCTATCATCAACGGCGATGCTGCCGCCCATGGCCTTAGCCACGGCGCGGGCAATGGGCAGGCCAAGGCCCGAACCGGGACCGTTATGGGCGCCGCGCTCGAAACGCTCGAAGACTTTTTCGCGCATGTCGGGCGCTATGCCCGGTCCGCGATCGGCAATCGTGAGGACGATACCGGCACCCCCGGCCCGCAGCGCCACCTCGATGACTCCAGGCGCATGAATCTGCGCGTTCTCGACCAGATTGCGCACCATTTCACGCAGGCTGTTCGGTTCGCCTTCAACCATGGCCGGCGCGTCAGGGAGATCGAGCCGCAATGCAGCGGTGAGACCGGGATAGGATCCCTCGGTTTGCAGCCTTTGCAGCGCCTCGCCGATGATCTGGCGCATGTCGAGCGGCTCGCGCAGACGGGTTTCGAGCGAATGGAGCGTAGTGGCATCGGTGAGAATCTGGTTGGCCAGCACGGTGGCATTGACCGAATTGGTGTGAATGCGCCGCATGATCTCGCGGTGGCGCCCCGGGGGCGCGCTTTCCAGCGACAGCTCGGACAGGGCGCGCATGGCGGTCAGCGGCGTGCGCAGCTGGTGGGCGGCGTCGGCGGTGACGTTCTTGAGCCCCACCAACACCGAATCCAGCCGCTCCATGAAATCGTTGAGCGCCGAAACCAGCGCCCGCACTTCGCGCGGCACTGGCCCTGAAACCGGGCGCAGATCGGAGGCGGCGCGCTGGCGCAGATCGGCCTCCACGGTGTGCAGCGGCGCAAAGGCCTGGCGCACCGCCAGCCAGATCAGCAGGAAGGCCAGCAGCGCGAGCGCCACTGCAGGCAGGGCGGCATTGACGCTCAATTGCAGGCCGAGCTGATCGCGCGCCTCGCGGGTTTCGGCCACCAGCACATCGACCCAGCCGCCGCCCGCCGCATCAGTGTGATAGCGCGCGGCGGCGGCGATGCGCACCGGCGCGCCGCGATGGGTGCTGGAGAAAAAACGCAAGCCCGGCCCGGTGCCATGGGGCACCTCGAGCCCCAGAATGGGCGAACCGGTGATCAGCCGTCCATCGGGCGCGACAACGCGGTAGAAAATGCGGTTGAGGCGCGACGTGCCCAGAATAGCGAACGCGGAATGGGGCAGATCCACCGTCGCCTCGCCCTCTTGGATGGAGACCGTATCGACGATGGACAGCGCCGCCGCTCCCAAAACGCGGTCGAACGCCTCTTCGGCCGCGTTTTGGGCATACCAGCGCACGGCCCAGAACATGAAGAGGCCGACCACCGCCAGCAGCGCCGCGCCAGTGATCAGCAGCCGTCGCTGGATGGAAAAATCACCCCTCACCCACCGCCCCTTCCGAGCGTTGGCGCAGCATATAGCCGATGCCGCGATGCGTGATGATTTCGAGATCGCTGCCTTCGAGTTTGCGGCGCACGCGCGAGACCAGCAACTCGATAGCATTGGGCGTGCCCGTATCCTCATAGCCGAAGAGCTTGAGCACCAGCTTGTCCTTGGTGACGGTATGGCCGGCACGGCTGGCCAGCGTTTCCAGAACGTCGAATTCGCGCCGGCCAAGATCGAGCGGCTTTCCCGCCACCATAACGGCGCGCGAAGCCAGATCGATGCTCATCGTCCCCAGCCGCAGTACGGGCTGGGCGGCGCCCAGATGCCGGCGCGCCACCGCGCGGATGCGGGCAACCAGTTCGGACAGATCGAAGGGCTTGACCAGATAATCGTCCGCGCCCAAATCGAGCAGGCCCACCTTGTCGGCCACCTGATTGCGCGCGGTGATGACGATGACCGGCTGGGAGACGCCGCTGTCGCGAATGCTGCGCAGTACGGCGAAGCCGTCTTTCCGGGGCAGGTTGATATCGAGAATTACCAGATCGTGCCCGCCGGCCATAGCCAGCGCCTCGCCCTCGGTCCCATCATGGGCGACGGTGACGCCATAGCCCTCATCCTCCAGCCGCATGGAGATGGCAAAGGCAATGTCGGGAGTGTCTTCGATCAGCAGGATACGCATCTTCGATGCAAATAACAGGATTATGACAGCATCGGCCAGTATCATTAGCCCAATGGCGAAAAGACGAACCGTCAAGGCGAACGGCGCGGGGGACTAGGAAGCAGGTGTCGAGATTTCTGGCTGCAGGTCTGGCATGGGGCATGCTGCTGCTTATTCCGCTGACGACGGACGCGGCGGAGCAATGCCTTGATGGCGCCTTGCACGAGCGTTATTGCGATGCCGATGGCGACCTGGTGGCAGATTTGCCCACCGATCCTACTTTGTGGCGCGACCCGCAAACCCTGGTCTGGGCCTACGCACCCATCGAGGATCCGGCGGTCTACGCCAATCTCTTCAAGACCTTCACCCGGCATCTGGAAACGTGCCTGGGGCGGCAGATCGTCTATTACCCGGTGTTGAACACGAGTGCCGAAATCGAAGCAATGCGCTCGGGCCGGCTGCATTTCGCCGGCTTTTCCACCGGACCCACGGCAGAGGCGGTCAATGGGGCGGGCGCGGTGCCATTTGCGGCCAAGGGCGTGGGCGAGCAATTGCGCGGCTATCGCGTGCTGGCCATCGTACGGGCGGATTCGCCCTACCACACCCTGGCCGATCTGGCCGGGCGCCGGGTGGCGCATACGTCCACCCTCTCCAATTCGGGACATCTGGCCCCGCAGGTCTTTTTCCCCTCGGAAGGGCTGGTGCCGGGCGAGAATTACGTGCCGCTGATGTCGGGCGGGCATGACCGCTCGATCCTGGGTGTCGCCGACGGCGACTACGATATGGCCGCGGTGGCCTCGGACGTACTGGAGCGTATGATCGAGCGCGGCACGGTGCGCCGCGACGCCTTCCGCATCATCTATAAAAGCGGGCTGTTTCCCACCTCGTCCTTCGCCCACGCCCATGACCTGCATCCCGACCTGGTGGCCGAGATGAAGCGGTGCTTTTTCAACTTCACCTTCACTCCGGAGATGCAGGCCGAATTCGGCGGCGACGAGCATTTTCTGCCCATCCGCTATGACCGCGACTGGGCCTCTGTGCGCGAGGTGATCGAGCAGGCGAGCGATCCGCCGCCCTTTTAAGACCAATAGGAATTCGAGCATGCCGCGCGGCGGCCCTGGAGGACATCCGGGGTCAGGCCAGCGGCCCCGCACACCCCCACAAAGGGCAAAGACATGACGCGTTTCGGCAGAAACCTCTACCAAGCCAGGGTGCATAACCAGGATCCGACCACGCTGATCGGCATCGGGCTGGTGGTGCTGTTTTGCTATCTCATCGCCGCCCCGGTGGTGCTGCTGCTCATGGACGCGTTCCTGGTGCAGTTCGCCGACCAGGTCCGCGCACAGCAGGCCATGGGCGAGGCGACGCTCTACTATATCAACCGCGTCTTCTTCTCGGCCATTTCGCAGGACGTATTCTGGCGCCCGCTGCTGCATACGGCGCTGATCGCGCTTTGCGCCATCGTCCTGGCGCTGGCGGTGGGCCTGCCGCTGGGCTGGCTCATCAGCCGCACCGACCTGCCGGGCCGGAAGTGGTTCTCCACCGCGCTGATCGTGCCCTATATGCTGCCGAGCTGGACCTTCGCGCTGGCCTGGATGACGCTGTTCAAGAACCGCACCACAGGCGGATCGGCCAGTTGGATGGAAAGCCTGGGCTTTGCCCCGCCCGACTGGCTAGCCTATGGCTTTCTGCCCATCACGCTCATCCTGGCGCTGCATTACACGCCCTTTGTCATCCTGCTGTTCGGCAATGCGCTGCGCCAGTTCGACTCTTCGCTCGAAGACGCGGCCCGCAGCGTCGGCGCCAGCGGCGGCACCATTGCCGGCAAGATCATCCTGCCGCTGATGCTGCCCTCTCTGGTCTCGGCGGCGACGCTGATCTTTGCCAAATGCCTGGGCGATTTCGGCGTCACCTACATATTGGGCGTGCCGGTGGGGTTCGATGTGCTGGCGACCTCGCTGTTCCGCGCCATTTCCACCAACCAGACCGGCATGAGCGCCCTGCTGGCGCTGACCATCGTGGTGCTGGGCTCGTTCTCGATCCTGATCGACATGTATCTGCTCAAGGAAGCGCGGCGCTTCGTGGTCATCGGCTCCAAGGGCTCGATGAATCGCGTCACGCGCCTGGGCGGCTGGCGCCTGCCCGCCTTCGGCTTCGCCGGGCTCGTTTTCGTAATCAGCGCTTTCATTCCGCTGATGGCGCTGTTTCTGACTACGGTGATGAAGGTGCCGGGGGTGTTCAGCCCCGAAAATTTCACCCTCGAATTCTGGGTCGGCACCGGCCTGGGCACGGTGGCGCTGCAGCAGGGCATATTGCTGACGCCCGAATTCTGGCGCGCCACCTGGAACACGCTGTGGATCGTGGGCGTGGCTTCGCTCGGCGCCGGCTTTCTCGGGCTGATTGTGGGCTATGTGGTGGCGCGCACCGAGGTCAAGGCCGTCGCCCTGTTCCTGCGGCAGGTGACCTTTCTGCCCTATCTGGTGCCGGGCATCGCCTTTGCCGCCGCCTATCTTTCCATGTTCGCGGTGCAGCGCGGGCCGGTGCCGGCGCTGTATGGCACTCCCATTATCCTCGTGCTGGCCATCATGGCCGACCAGATGCCCTTCGCCTCGCGCGCCGGCATTTCCTCGATGATGCAATTGGGGCGCGACCCCGAAGAAGCGGCGCGCAATGTCGGCGCCGGCTTCCTCAAACGCCTGACCGCCGTGGTGATGCCCATCCAAAAGGGCGCGCTGGTGTCCGGCGTGCTGCTGCCCTTCATCTCCGGCATCAAGGGGCTGAGCCTGGTCGTCGTGCTCGCCGTGCCGGGCACGGATGTCCTGACCACCTATGCGCTGCGTTTGGTCGACTATGGCATGGCGCAGGCCAGCAACGCCGTGATGCTCATGATCTGCGTCATCGCCTTTGGCGGCACCATGCTCGTGCAGCGGCTCACCAAATCCAAACTCTCCGACGGCCTGGGAGGCAATTAATGTCCAACATCAGCTTAAGCGACGTTCGCAAGGCCTATACGAAATCGGCTCCGCCCGCCGTTGATCGGCTCAATCTGGAAATTCCGAAATCGGACTTTCTCTGCCTGCTCGGCCCCTCGGGCTGCGGCAAGACCACGACATTGCGCATGATCGCCGGGCTCGAACACCCCACCGAGGGCAGCATCACGGTTGGCGGGAACACGCTGGTCTCGGTCGAAGACGGCGTCTATGTGCCGGCCGACAAGCGCAATATGGGGCTGGTGTTCCAGAACTATGCGCTCTGGCCGCATATGAGCGTGGCGCAGAATGTCGAATTCGGGCTCAAGCTGCGCAAGACGGGCAAGGCAGAGCGCGACCGGATCGTGGCCAAAGTACTCGAAAAGCTGGGCATCGCCCGCTACCGGGACCGCCTGCCCTCGCAACTTTCGGGCGGCCAGCAGCAGCGCGTGGCGCTGGCCCGCATGCTGGCGCTCAAGCCCGACGTGATCCTGCTCGACGAGCCGCTCAGCAATCTCGACGCCAAGCTGCGGCTGGAAATGCGCGCCGAACTCAAGCGCATTCACCAGGAAATCGGGGCTACCGTGGTCTTCGTCACCCATGACCAATGGGAGGCGATGACCCTGGCCACCACCATCGCGGTGATGAGCGAGGGTGAATTGCAGCAATTGGGCACGCCCGACGACATTTATGAGCGCCCGGCCAATCGGTTCGTCGCCGAATTCGTCGGCAATCTGCCGATCAACATCATCGAATTGGGTGAAGGCACCAAGGGCCCGCTGACCGACTGGGCGCGGGCCCTGCTGGCCCCCCTCGCCCTGCCCCAGCCCGCCGGCTCGGTCGGCATCCGCCCCGAATCGGTGCAGCTCGTGAGCCAGGCGGAGGGCGAGACGCGCCCCGCCCGGGTGATCGATATCGTGCCAACCGGGGGCAGTTGGATCGTCGAGCTGGCGGTGGACACCGACAGCTTCCACGCCATTACCCCGCAGGCGCCGCAAGTGACCCCGGGCGGCATGGTGGGCCTGTCGGTCGCGCACGAGCACCTTCACATCTTCGATGCGGCCGGAAACCGCGCCCAGACCCCATAACCCCACGGACACCAAAGGAGGAGCAGATGTCTCTCACGTCCAAAACCCACGCCCGCACCCGCAAGGCGCTCGTCGCCGGCATTTCGGCGCTGGCCCTGACGCTGGCCGGCGCCGCCGGCGCCCAGGAGATCGGCATTCCCGACGCCGATTATTCCCTCAAAAAACTGATCGAGGCGGCCCAGAAGGAAGGCCCGATCACCGTGATCGACGCCACCGGCAAGATCGTGGACATGGCCACTGCCTTCACCGAAAAATACGGCATCGAGGCCACCGGCGTGAAGATGAGCGGCCAGGACCAGGAGCAGATCATCCAGCGCGAGGCCCAGGCCCAGAACGTGCAGACGGATGTGTTCAACATGTCCAACCTGCCTTCGGTAACCACCCAGATCATGGTGCTGGACGCGGGCACGAGCTGGATGCCGCCCGATCTGGTCGATCAGGTTCCGGTCCAATACCGGAACCCGGCCATCACCAGCCTCAATCCCTGGGTGTGGGCCTATAATACCGACGTCCATACCGATGGCTGCCCCATCGACAATCTATGGGCTCTGACCACCGAGGAGTGGAAGGGGCGCGTCGCCATCCCCGATCCGCTGCTGCGCAACGAGACCATGTTCTGGTTCAACCAGATCGCCACCCATGACGATGCGGCGATGGCCGATGCCTACAAGGCCTATTTCGGCGAAGATCTGGCGACCGATGAGGCCAGCGCCACAGCCGAATGGGTAAAGCGCCTGGCCCAGAACAAGCCCAGCGTCACCCGCTCGGACACCGATGTCGGCCCGATCATCGGCGCACCCGGCCAGGAAAAGCCCTTCATGGGGTTCCTGTCCACCTCGATCTTCCGTGATGCCAGCAAGAACGGCTATGGCATGGGCGTGTGCGACGGGCTCAAGCCCTGGGTCGGCCAGCTTACCCCACGCGTCGCGGTGATCGCCACCGGCACCAAGCACCCCAACGCCTCCAAGCTCTTCGTGCATTTCATGATGTCGGGTGAAGGCATGATCCCACAATTGGGCGACGGCAAGATCGCTACCAACACCACCGCCTCCATGCCGGGATCGGAAGCTTCGGGCATCATCAACTATCTCGACCAGATGCATGTCCCCCACTCCGAAACTGCCGCCGATGACTTCGCGCATCTGCAGGACTGGCAGGACTTCTGGCTGATCAACTCACGCTGAGCGGCGGAAACCTCTCTATTCAAGTTCGGAAAGGCGCGC
>NZ_JAUCDN010000113.1:0-9785 GCF_034675085.1 Devosia sp. | reverse complement strand
TCAGCGAGCGCTCGGTGCGGCCGACCGGCAGGCCCTGGAGCCGGGTATAGGCGATGGTCAAAGGCTGGATCATCACCTCGCTGGCGCCGGCATCGAGCATGGCGTGCTGGGCGGCGCCGACCAGGGCCGAGCGGAAGGGCAGCACATGGGTGCCGATGTCGGACTGGCCTTCGGCGAACAGCAGCACGGCATTGCCGCCGGCCATATGGGCGCCCATTTCATGGGCGGTGCGACCGGCGTCGGAGCGGCGGGTGCGATCGACGAAAATGGTCTTTTGCAGCCGCGCCATCATGCCCACGAAGAACCATTCGCCCACTTCGCGCTTGGCGACGAAAGTCACGTCGGCCACCGACCCTATGGCGATGATGTCGGTCCAGGAGACGTGGTTGGAGACCAGCAGGGTCGGCCGCCCGGTGGCGGGCTGGCCCACCAGGGTGACGCGCAGCCCCACAAAGATGCAGCCCAGGCGGTGAAAGACCCGCGGCAGCACGGTCCAGCAGGGCAGGCGCAGCGCATTGATGAGCAATTGCACCGGAATGACGAGGATGAGGAAAGGCAGGAAGATGAAGAGGAAGAACAGAACCCGCAGGATCATTTGACTTTGTCCCCGCCCCCTTCGATGGGCACTGCGTAAAGTTCGAGGCGATGATCGACCAGCCGGTAGCCGAGACGCTTGGCGATCACATCCTGAATGGCCTCGATCTCCTCATTGCGAAATTCGATGACCCGACCCGAACGGATATCGATCAGATGGTCGTGATGCTCGTCGGGGATGAGCTCGAAGCGCGCGCGGCCGTCCTTGAAGTCATGCTTGGTGACCAGCCCCGCCTCCTCGAAGAGATTGACGGTGCGATAGACGGTGGAGAGCGAGATGCGCTCGTCGACGGCGGAGGCGCGGCGATAGAGCTCCTCGACATCGGGATGGTCGGTGGCCGCCTCGATGATCCGGGCGATGATGCGCCGCTGATCGGTCATGCGCATGCCGCGGGCGACGCAGGCTTCCTCCAATGTGGGGTCGTTCGGGCTCTTGCTCACGCGCCAGCTCCCAGTCCGATGTTTGGTGCAACCGGGTTACCCAAGATCGCGCATCATGACAAGCGCGGTGGCCTGGCTGCCATCGGGCCGGGGATAATAGCCCTTGCGCGTGGCGGTGGTGACGAAACCCTCGCCTTTATAGAGCCGGATGGCCGCGACATTGTCCTCGGCCACTTCGAGAAACATTTTTCGCGCCGGGGTGAGCTGCAGGTCCTCGAAGGCGGCGCGCATCAGCGCCTGGCCGATGCGCTTGCCGCGAAACTTGGGATCGACGGCGATGGTGAGCAGTTCCGCCTCGTCGGCGGCGATGCGGATGAGCGCAAAGCCGGCAATGCGCCGCCGCGCGTCGCAGGCAATATAGACCGGGGTGGCCGGCTCGGCGAGGAAGCTATCGAATTCCCCGGCGCTCCAGCCGCGATAAAAGCCCTGGGCATGGATGCGGGCGAGGTCCCGCGCATCCCCGGCCCGGCCCGGCTCGATATGGAGCCCGGCGGGCGCCATCCACAATTTCATCATCGGCCCAGCCTTTCTATGCGCGCCGCCGTCTGCGGCTTGGCATCGGCGTCGCGGATATAGTCGGGCTCGGGCGGATGGGTGGCCGGATCCAGCCCGGCGCCAAACCGGGCGAGCGCCCCGATATCGAGGAAGGGCGTTTCGAGCAGGGGCACGCCCGGAGCCAGGCCTTCGCGGGCCTGTTGCATCGGCAACAGCGCCGCCGGCCCCGCCGGCACGCCGGGGGCGGAAAAATCCTGCACATAGGCTTCTGCGCGCCGCGCATCGAGCAGCACGCGGCACGGTCCCCGGACGGCCAGCGACAGCGCCACCAGATTGGAGACGCCCACCACCGGCACCCGACGGGCCAGCCCGATGCCGCGCGCCGCCGATAATCCGATGCGCAGGCCGGTGAAGGAGCCCGGCCCGGTGGTGGTGACGATGCGGCTCAGATCGGCATAGGTAATGCCATTGCGTTCGAGCAGCGCCGCGATGCGCGAAAAAATCAGCTCGGCATGGCCGGTGGCGATTTCGTCCAGGCTGGTATCGAGCCGGCCATCGGCCAGCAGCAGCCCCAATTGCAGGCGCGGCGCGGCGGTGTCGATGGCGAGAATGATGCTCATGGCATCGCTCTAGCGCCGGCATGGGGCGCTGTCGAGCCCGGTGCCGCCTTGACGCTCCGGGCGGGGGCGGCAAGGGTGCGGCATGATCCCTGATTCGCCCCGGAGCCGATGATGACCTGGCTGGCCGAAACCGCCATGTTGAGCCATGGCTGGCGGCGTTTCGCGCTGCTGATGCTGGCCGGCGCGGTGGCCGGACTGTCGGTGCCGCCGCTCTTCATCCTGCCGGCGCTGTTCGTCAGCTTCCCGATCTGGGTGTGGTGCCTGGACGGCGCCGGCCGGCCGCGCGGCTGGCAGCGGGTGTTCGGTCCGGCCTTCCGCATCGGCTTTGCCTTCGGCTGGGGCTATTTCATCGTCGCCTTTCACTGGCTGGGCGCCGCCTTCTTCGTCGATGGCGGCTGGTTCATCGGCGTCATGCCCTTCGCCATCCTGGCGCTTTCGGCGCTGATCGCGGCCTTCTGGGGCGCGGGGAGCGCCTTGGCGCATCTGGTCTGGACGCAGGGCCCCTGGCGGGTGGTGACGCTGGCCTGTGCCCTGACGCTGGCCGAATGGGCGCGCGGGCATGTGCTTACCGGCTTTCCCTTCGATCTGTTGGGCTATGCGCTCACCCCCACCGACGAAATGATGCAGATCACCGCCGTGATCGGAATTTACGGGCTGACGCTGGTGGCGGCGCTGATCGCCTTGCTGCCGGCGCTGATCTGGCCGGGGGACGGGCGCAGCCTCAGCCGGCGCCTCTTGCCCTTCTTCCTCATCATCGGGGTCATCGCCGCGCAGTTGGGCTATGGCCACGACCGGCTGGCGGGAACGCAGGCGAGCGAGCGCAGCGACATCTCCATGCGGCTGGTGCAGCCGCTGGTCTACGAGCATGCCGATTTCGGCAATGTCGATCCGGTGGCGCTGATCGACCGGCTGCTGATGTTGAGCGACATGCGCATGGACCCCACCGACCAGGGGCTGGCCGACATCACCCATCTGGTCTGGCCCGAATCGAGCCTGCCGTTTTTCCTGTCGACCTATCCCGAGGCGCTGGCGCGGATCGCGCGGCTGTTGCCCGAGGGCACGGTGCTGCTGGCCAGCGCGCCGCGCCAGCAATATGAGCCGGGCGCCAGCACGCCCTCCGGCCCGCCCTTCAACGCCGTCCTGGCCATAGACGACAAGGGCGAGGTCATCGCCTCCTATGACAAGGCGCATCTGGTGCCTTTCGGCGAATTCCTGCCCTTTGGCGAGTTCTTCGCCCGCTTCGGCATTACCCAATTCGTGCCCGGAGCGGAGGGCTGGGCGCATGGCGATGCGCGGCGCCGGCTGATGAGCCTGCCCGGCACGCCCGGTTTCCTGGCGCTGATCTGCTACGAAATCCTGTTCTCGGGCGATCTGGGCGATACGGGGGGGGCGCAATTTCTCTTCAACGTCACCAATGACGCCTGGTTCGATGGCTCGATCGGTCCGGCCCAGCATGCCCATCATGCCCGCATCCGCGCGGTGGAGGAGGGCATGAGCCTCATCCGCGCCGCCAATTCCGGCCTCACCTTCGCCACCGACCCGCTGGGGCGGATCACCGGCGAGCTGGCGCCCCGGGAAATGGCGGTGCTCGATGTGCGCCCGCATGAAAAACTGGCCGCCACGCCGTTTTCGCAATGGCGGCACTGGCCGCTGCTGATCGGGCTCCTGGCCGGGCTTGCCATCTCGCTGGCCGCCTGGCGCGGGGAGCGGCGCAAACCGCTCTGAAGCGAGCAAGTTCGCTCCTTCCGACCCACAGGCGCATTTCATTCTCCCGATCCGGGCCGCGGCATATCAAGCTTTCTTTATATGATGCTTGACCGGCCGGGCCCGGAGGTGTCAAAACCCCAGATCAGGGCCCAATTTGCGGTTTTTCGGGCACAGACAGGGGATTTGGGTTGGCACGATCTTCTTATCTCTTCACCTCCGAATCGGTTTCGGAAGGCCATCCGGACAAGGTTTGCGACCGGATTTCGGACGAAATCGTCGACATGATCTTCCGCGAGGCCAAAAAGACCGGCATGGACCCCGCGCAGGTGCGCATCGCCTGCGAAACCCTGGCGACGACCAATCGGCTGGTGATCGCCGGGGAAGTGCGCGTGCCCGAAACGCTGCTCAAGAAGGACCGGGACGGCAACATCGTGCGCGATGCCTCCGGCCATCCCCGCATCAATCCCGCCCGCTTCAAATCCACGGCCCGCAAGGCCATCCGCGCCATCGGCTACGAGCAGTCCGGCTTCCACTGGAAGACGGTCAAGATCGATGTGCTGCTGCACGGCCAGTCGGCCGATATCGCCCAGGGCGTGGACGCGGCGGGCAACAAGGACGTTGGCGCGGGCGACCAGGGCATCATGTTCGGCTATGCCAGCCGGGAAACCCCCGAGCTGCTGCCGGCGCCGATCTATTACGCCCACAAGATCCTGGAAAATCTCACCATCGCCCGCAAGGCCAATAACAGCCCGGCCGGCAAGCTCGGCCCCGATGCCAAGAGCCAGGTGACGGTGCGCTATGAGGAGGGCAAGCCGGTGGGGGTGACCCAGATCGTGCTCTCCACCCAGCATCTGGACGAGAGCCTGACCTCGGCCGATGTGCGCCGCATCGTCGAGCCCTATATCCGCGCGTCCCTGCCCGAAGGCTGGATCGGCACGGACACGGTCTGGCACATCAATCCCACCGGAAAATTCGTCATCGGCGGCCCCGATGGCGATGCGGGCCTGACCGGACGCAAGATCATCGTGGACACCTATGGCGGGGCAGCCCCGCATGGCGGCGGCGCCTTTTCGGGCAAGGACCCCACCAAGGTGGATCGCTCGGCCGCCTATGCGGCGCGATACCTGGCCAAGAACGTGGTGGCGGCGGGTCTTGCCGACCGCGCCACCATCCAGCTCAGCTATGCCATCGGTGTGGCCGAGCCGCTCTCGATCTATGTGGATTTGCACGGCACCGGCAAGGTGGACGAGGCGAAGGTGGAAGCGGCGCTGGCCAAGGTGATGGACCTCACCCCGCGCGGCATCCGCACCCATCTCGATCTCAACAAGCCCATCTACGCCAAGACCAGCGCCTATGGCCATTTCGGCCGCAAGCCGGGGCGCGATGGCTCCTTCTCCTGGGAAAAGACCGATCTGGTCAAGGCCCTCAAGGCCGCCGTCGCCTGATCGGACCGTTCCGATGCGGCCACAATTGGATGGCGCGGATTGACCGGGGGCCTCTTTTCCGCAAAAGGCGGGGGAGAGGCCCTTTTTGCATCGGATGACCATGTCGGACCATCAACTTCCCAAGACCCGCTCGGGCGAGCCCCGCGCCTTTTTCGGGCGCCGCGCCGGCAAGACCCTGCATGGCGGCCAGAAGGCGCTGGTGGACGAGTTGCTGCCGCGCATCGAACTCAAGCTGGCCGAACGCATCGATCCCCGCGCGCTGTTTCCCGATGCAGAGCGCATCGCCATCGAGATCGGTTATGGCGGGGGCGAGCATCTAGCGCGCAAGGCAGGGGAGGCCCCCGAAACCGGCTTTGTCGGCTGCGAGGTCTTCACCGGCGGCATCGGCAAGATGGTGCAGGCGGTGGCGGCGGAAAACCTCGCCAATATCAGGCTGTTCACCGATGACGCGCTCAAGCTGCTGATGGCGCTGCCCGAGGCGTCGGTGGACGCGGTCTATCTGCTCTATCCCGACCCCTGGCCCAAGACGCGCCATCACAAGCGGCGCTTCGTCTCGCCCACCACGCTGGGCGAGCTGGCGCGCGTCATCCGTCCGGGTGGCGTCTTCCATTTCGCCACCGATATCGAGGATTACGCCAACTGGACGCTGGCCCATATCCTGCGCGCGCCCGATTTTGCCTTCGCGCCGCGGCAGCCGGGGGAATGGCACCAGCCCTATCCGGGCTGGCAGGCGACCCGCTATGAGCAGAAGGCCCGCCGCGAGGGCCGCATGGTGAGCTTTTATTTCAGCTTTACCCGGCGCGCTGCGACGGTTTGACGGGGAACCGGCCCGGCTGCTGTCCTGTTGTTTGACGGACAGGAGATCATCATGCAAACTAGCGTCGCCATTCTCGAAACCATCCCCGTCACCCATAATGTCCGCCATTATCGGGTGGAGCGGCCCAAGGGCTATCAATTCACCCCCGGCCAGGCCACCAAGGTCAGCATCGACCGCGAGGGGTGGCGCGAGGAAAAACGCCCCTTCACCTTCACCTGCCTGCCCGATGCGGCGGACCTCGAATTCACCATCAAGAGCTATTTCGACCATTCCGGCGTCACCAACGAACTCTGGTCGCTGGGGGCCGGTGACCGGCTGATCCTGCGCGATGTATGGGGAACGATCCAGTATCGCGGGCCGGGCACCTTCATCGCCGGCGGGGCGGGCGTGACGCCGTTCATCGCCATATTGCGCCATCTGGCCGCCACCGGGAAAATCGCCGGCAACCGGCTGATCGTCTCCTACCGCACCGAAAAGGACATCATCCTCAGAAAGGAATTCGAGGCGATGAAGGGGCTGGACGTGCTCTGGACCCTTACCGGAGACCCCAAATCCGCCCTGTTGCAGGAAAAGATCGACGGCGGCTTCCTGCGCGAGCATGTCGGGGACTTCGGACAGAATTTCTATCTTTGCGGCCCCGATCCCATGGTGGAAGAGCTGCGCGGCCTGCTCGAGGCGGAGGGCGCCGACGTCGCCAACGTCACCTGGGAGAGGTAGGCCGGCCCCTCCCTTGCCTTTTGGGCGGCCGAAGGCTATATAGAGCCGACATCGTTGCTCTCATTCGAGAGTGGGTGCCCCCGGGGCTCCCGCTCTTTTTGTTTATCCGGGACTTGCATGGCTTTCGATCTGACCGAAAAGCGCTATATCAGGGAAACCGGGCTCGAGGCCCGCATCGCCCGCATTGTCGAGCCGGTGGCCAATGGCCTGGGCTATGCGCTGGTGCGGATCAAGATCACCCAGGAAAACGGCATGACCTTGCAGATCATGGCCGAGGACGGGGAAGGGCGCTTCACCATCGCCGATTGCGAGGCGCTGAGCCAGGACCTGTCTCCCGTGCTGGACGTGGAAGACCCCATCGAGCGCGAATACCATCTGGAAGTGTCCTCTCCCGGCATCGACCGGCCGCTGGTGCGCCGGCGCGACTTCGAGGCCTATGCCGGCCATGAAGCCAAGATCGAGCTGGGCGAAATGCTCAATGGCCGCAAGCGCTTCCGTGGCCTGATCGGCCCGGTGGACGATGAGAGCGTCACCATCATCCTGCCCGACGCCCCCGCCGGCACCGATCCCAATCACCGCCTGCCCCTGGCCAGCCTTGCCGAGGCCAAGCTGGTGATGAGCGACGCGCTGATGGAAAAGGCCCGCATCGACCAAGAAGCCCATCCGCTCGACGACGACGAGACCGAGACGGTCGAATATGCCGACGCCGATTCCAATGACGACTACAAGTCCGACGACCCGGAGGCCGGAACGGCCCAGGACACGGCGGCAAGACGAAAAAGCCAGGAGATCCATTAAATGGCCGTGAGCGCGAACCGCCTCGAACTGCTGCAGATCGCAGATGCCGTTGCCCGCGAGAAATCGATCGACCGCATGGTGGTGATCGAGGCGATGCAGGACGCCATGGAAAAGGCCGCCAAGGGTCGCTACGGCGCCGAGACGGAAATCAAGGTGGAGATCAATCCGCGTTCGGGCGAGACCCGCATGTGGCGGCTTTTGGAAATCGTCGAGGAGGTGGAAGAGCCCAGCCGGCAGATCGACCTGCAGCGCGCCCAGCTCAAATCGCCCGAGGCCAAGGTGGGCGACTTCCTCACCGAGGCGCTGCCGCCGATGGAATTCGGGCGCATTGCCGCCCAGTCGGCCAAGCAGGTCATCGTGCAGAAGGTGCGCGATGCCGAGCGCGAGCGCATGTATGACGAGTATTTCAGCCGCATCGGCGAAATCGTCAACGGCACGGTCAAGCGCGTCGAATATGGCAATGTCATCGTCGATCTGGGCCGGGGCGAGGCCATCATCCGCCGCGACGAGCTGATCCCGCGCGAGATGTTCCGCTATGGCGACCGCGTGCGCGCCTATGTCTATGACGTGCGCCGCGAGCAGCGCGGGCCGCAGATCTTCCTTTCCCGCACCCATCCGCAGTTCATGGCCAAGCTGTTCATGCAGGAAGTGCCGGAAATCTACGATGGCGTCATCACCATCCGCTCGATCGCCCGCGATCCGGGCTCGCGCGCCAAGATCGCCGTGACCTCCTCGGACAGCTCGATCGATCCGGTCGGCGCCTGCGTGGGCATGCGCGGCTCCCGGGTTCAGGCCGTGGTGGGCGAGCTCCAGGGCGAAAAGATTGACATCATCCCCTGGACCGACAATATCGCCGACCTGGTGGTCTCGGCCCTGCAACCGGCGGACGTCGCCAAGGTGGTTCTGGACGAGCAGGCCGAGCGCATCGAGGTGGTGGTGCCCGACGAGCAATTGTCGCTGGCCATCGGCCGGCGCGGGCAGAATGTGCGCCTCGCCAGCCAGCTCATCGGCTGGGATATCGACATCCTCACCGAGCAGGAAGAGAGCGAGCGCCGCCAGAAGGACTTCACCGAGCGCTCGTCCCTGTTCATGGCCGCCCTTGACGTTGACGAGATGGTTGCCCAGCTATTGGCTTCGGAAGGCTTCTCCTCGGTCGAGGAACTGGCCTATATCGACACCAATGAGATTTCCTCCATCGATGGGTTCGATGAGGAGACCGCCGGCGAGATCCAGAATCGCGCCGCCGAATATCTGGCCGAGATCGACCGCAAATATGACGAGGAGCGCCGCGCGCTCGGCGTCATGGACGAGCTTTACGAGATCGGCGGGCTTACCGCCGCCATGCTGGTGGCGCTGGGTAAGGACGGCGTCAAGACCGTCGAGGACTTCGCCGGCTGCGCCGCCGACGACCTGATTGGCTGGAGCGAGCGCAAGGACGGCGAAACCAAGCGCTTCGAGGGCACGTTCAAGGATTTCCCGGTGTCGCGCGAAGAGGCCGAGGACATGATCATGCAGGCGCGCATCAAGGCCGGCTGGGTCAGTGAGGAAGACCTGCCCGGGCTCGAAGACGACGCCGCCAGCGAAGAGGTTTCGGCCTAAGGGCCGAAGCGGCGAGGGCACCAGCAATGGCCCGGCGCGACGAAACGACCAGGATGTGCGCCCTCAGCCGGACCGAAAGGCCGGTTGAGGAGCTGATCCGTTTCGTGCTGGGGCCGGACGATATCCTGGTGCCCGACACCGAAGCCAAGGCCGAGGGGCGGGGCGTCTGGATCGGCCTCAGCCGCGCGGCGGTGGAAGAGGCGGTCAAGCGCAAGGTTTTCGCCCGCAGCCTCAAGGCCGAGATACGCCTGCCCGACGACCTGCCCGGCCTCACCCAATTGCGGCTGGAGCAGCGCTTTCTAGCGGCGCTCAACATGGCCCGCAAGGCCGGCCAGCTGACGCTGGGCGCGACCAAGGTGCGCGGCCTGATCGAGACGGGCGGCCTGGTGGCGCTCATCACCGCCACCGACGCGGCCCCCGATGGGCGCGGCAAGATGGCGGGGGCCCTCAGGGCCCTGGGCCACGCGGCGGCGGACGAAGGAATTGACGGTTTTGAAGTGCCCCATTTCGAATTGCTCTCTTCAGAGCAAATGGGTTTGGCACTTGGCCTGG
>NZ_JAUCDN010000112.1:0-9794 GCF_034675085.1 Devosia sp. | reverse complement strand
TTGTAGCGGCGCATGCGCAGGCGCGCTGGGTGCAGCGGCACCGGCACCAGCAGGGGATTATCCGACCAGAGCTCGTGGCCGGCACCGGCCATCAGCCGGGCGCAGAAGCGCGAAAGCTCGGGCCGGTCGCCATATTTGAGGCGGGAGACCAGGCTGCGCGCCGCCTCGTTATAGACCAGCGCCGCCCGCGCCCGGCCAAAAGGCGGGGGGTCGGCCAGCGCCTCGGCCGAGACCGCATCGGGCCCGATGGACACGGCAAAAGGCAGGCCGAGCCGGGGACAGAGCGGCGCGGTGATGGGGCGAAGGGCGCGGAAACAGGCGGGGCACAGCGTGTCCGGAGCGGCAGCGGGCGCGGCGCAATTGAGGCAGGCCGGCGGATAGAGCAGGTCGAGCACGGCCCCGCCCAGCCGCCGCGCGGCGCGCAGGGGCGCCAGGCGGGGATAACGGCTTTTGACAAGCTCCTCGGCGCTCTCCATAAGACCCATACTGCGTTTCCCTCCCTCCGGCCGCAAGAGCATGATGAGCCAGCCGCCCGCCATCTTCGACACCGCGCTGATCGCGGCCCATCTGGCCCGGCGCCGGCAGGCGGGGGATTTCGTCACCGCCCTGGTGCTGGAGGATTTCGAGGATCGACTGGGGGCAATGCTGCGCGACTTTCCCCGCGCCATGATCATCGGGCCCGATCCCGAATTGCTGCCGGCCAGCGCCCTCACCGGCAAGGGCGTGGTGAATTTCGAGCGCTACCAAGCCTTTGGCGAGGGCGACGACCTCGCGCTGGGCGAGGGCGAGCCCTATAATCTCATCGTCTCGATCCTGCATCTGCAAGCGGTCAATGACGTGCCGGGCTATCTGGCGCGGCTGCGGGCGCGGCTGGCGCCGGACGGGCTTTTGATGATCGCGGCGCTGGGCGGGGAAACGCTGACCGAATTGCGCGAGGCGTTTCTTACAGCAGATACAATGGTTTACGGCGGCGCCTCGGCGCGGGTGGCGCCGATGATTCAGGTGCGCGACGGCGGGGCGCTGTTGCAGCGGGCCGGGCTGGCGCTGCCGGTGGCCGATGTGGAAACCCATGTGGTGCGCTACGCCTCGCCGCTGGCGCTGATGCAAGACATCAAGGCCATGGGCGCGGCCAACCCCTTGCGGGAGCGGCCGAAAATCCCGGCGAGCCGGGCGCTGCTGGCGGCGGCGTCGGCGGCTTATGAAGAGCGCGACGCCGACCCCGACGGGCGGGTTCGGGCGACGCTGGAAATCATCTGGCTGGCCGGCTGGGCCCCGCATGAAAGCCAGCAGAAACCGCTGCGCCCGGGCAGCGCCACGGTGCGGCTGAAAGACGTATTGGGGCGTTAGCGAACAGCAACCGCGAGCCCGTCTCGGTTAGCAGACTGTTAACGCCGAGCGTCCCCTTTTGTCGCATTCCAGCAACAAAAAAGGGGCCGGTGCGAACACCAGCCCCTTGAAATAAAACGACATGTGCCTCAGGCGGCGGCTTCCTCGTCGGTCTCGGCGGCATCGGCCTTGCCGCGCTTGGGCGACTTGGCGAGATTCTTCTCGATGAGCTGCACGGCCTCGGTGAGGGTGAGCTTGTTGACCGAGCCGATCTCGCGGCTCATGCGGTCCATGGCCTGCTCGAAAAGCTGGCGCTCGGAATAGGACTGCTCGGGCTGCTCCTCGGAGCGGTAGAGATCGCGCACCACTTCGGAAATGGCGATGAGATCGCCGGAATTGATCTTGGCTTCATATTCCTGGGCGCGGCGCGACCACATGGTGCGCTTGACGCGGGCGCGGCCGGTGACCGTTTCCAGCGCCTTCTTGACCTCGGCTTCCTCGGCCAGCTTGCGCATGCCGACGGATTTGATCTTGGCCACGGGAACGCGCAGGGTCAGCTTGTCCTGCTCGAAGCTGATGACGAACAGTTCCAGCGTCATGCCGGCGACTTCCTGTTCCTCGATCGAGACGATCATGCCGACGCCATGCGCCGGATAAACGACATATTCGCCCGTCTTGAACCCCAGCCGCTGCTGTGACTTCTTGGCTACCATTATACCGGTACTCCTTTTGACGCCCCAAATGGACAGTTCCCGCGGGAAGGACCGTCCACTCCTACTCTTCATCCAAGACGCCCGCCGGGCGCCGCGCAGCAAAGTCTCCAGACCTTCGGTTCCGCTTGGCCAAAGGTCCGTTCAACCACCAATATTGTCAAAAAAATCGTGCCTTGCGGCACGGGCTGGATGACGAGCTCAACTGCTTAGGAAAAGACCATAGCACAAAATTTCAGCAAAATCAAAAACTACGAATCAGGGCGTGTTTTCGCGTGGCGCCGGATGGCGCAGCCGGGGGCCGTGATGAGGCCCGGCCCCGGGCAAGGGCCGGAACCGGAGGGGCGCGGCGGGGTCAGTCGCCCTCGCCGGGCGCTTCGGAGAAATACTTCTCCAGCTTGCCGGTCTCGCCATCGCGTTCCTTGGCCTCGGGCATCGGATCGCGCCGCTCGGTGAGGTTGGGCCAGATGGCGGCATATTTGCGGTTGAGTTCGAGCCAGTCGTCCAGCCCGCTCTCGGTGTCGGGCAGGATCGCCTCGGCGGGGCATTCGGGCTCGCACACGCCGCAGTCGATACACTCGTCCGGATGAATCACCAGCATGTTCTCGCCTTCGTAGAAACAGTCCACCGGACACACTTCCACGCAGTCGGTATATTTGCAGACGATGCAGTTATCGGTGACGACATAGGTCATATCGGACGGCAGCTCGGCAGGGATCTCAACGCGTCCGGTGCTAAACCCTTTTGCCGCCCGCTGCAAGGCTGGGCGGAGCAAGGCTTGGCGTCCCGACGTCGCAGGGCGGAAAGCCATGCTCCCGGCTTGGCCGGGAGAGGCGGGGGTCAGGGTTTTTCGGCCATGACCATATAGTTGACGGCCAGGTCGGGCGAGCGGCGCCATTCGTCGGCCAGGGGGTGGAAGACCACGCCGGTGCGGCCGGTGACCTTGAGCCCGTTGCGGGCGAGCAGGGCGCCGATCTCCTCGGGGGTGAGGAATTTGTTCCAGTCATGGGTGCCCGGGGGCAGCCAGCGCAGCACGCGCTCGGCGGCAAAGACGGCCAGCACCCTGGCGCGGGCGGTGCGGTTGAGGGTGGCGGTGAGCATCAGCCCGCCGGGCCGGACCAGATCGGCGCAGCTCTTGAGAAAGAGCGGCACATTGTCGACATGCTCAACGACTTCCATGTTGAGCACCATGTCGAATGTCTTGCCCTCTGCCGCCAGCGCCTCGCTGGTGGTGGCGCGATAGTCGATGGCGAGGCCGGATTTCTCCGCATGGATGCGGGCGATGGCGATGTTGCGCTCGGCCGCGTCGATCCCGGTCACGCTCGCGCCCAGCCGGGCCAGCGGCTCGCAAAGCAGCCCGCCGCCGCAGCCGACATCGAGGATGGACAGGCCCTCGAAGGGTTTGAGGTCGGTGCCATCACGGCCGAAATGGGCGAGCAGATGCTCGCGGATATAGCCCAGCCGCACCGGATTGAACTTGTGCAGCGGCTTGAACTTGCCCTTGGGATCCCACCATTCCTCCGCCATGGCGGTGAATTTGGCGATCTCGGCCTCGTTGATGGTGGTGGCGGTCATGGCGAGCTCCATTTGGTGCCATATGAACCGGAGGAGGTGGCGGGAGCAAGGCGCGGCGTGTCGCAGCCGGCTACTGGCGCAAGCCCGATTTTTGCTCGATCCCGGCAAACCGATCGCTTGATTGCGCTCCCCCAAACCTGACATTGTTCGCCCACAAGCGGTCAGGGCCGGGGACGAAGACATGATGTTGGCAAGGGGCCTGTCGGCTTTTCCGGTCACGCCGGCCGATGCAGCGGGGCGGGTCGACGCCATTGGGCTGCGCGCCCTGGTTGCCCGACTGGTGGAGGCCAGGGTGGATTCCATCGGCCTGCTCGGCAGCACGGGCATCTATATGTATCTGAGCCGCGAGGAACGGCGGCGGGCCATCGAAACGGCGATGGACGAGACCAAGGGGCGGTTGCCCATTATCGTGGGCGTCGGCGCGTTGCGCACCGATGAGGCGGTGCGGCTGGCCCAGGACGCAAAAGCCATCGGCGCGGCGGCGGGACTGCTTTCGGTCCCCTCCTATACGCCGCTGACCGAGGACGAGGTCTTCGAGCACGTCTCGGCCGTGGCCGGGGAGAGCGGGCTTGCCCTCGTCCTTTATGACAATCCGTCAACGACGCATTTTGCCTTCACGCCCGGGCTCGTCGCCCGGCTCGCGCAGGTGCCCGGCATCGTTGCGATCAAGAACCCCGCCTGGACGGCGCAGGATGCCCCAGGCCTTCTGGCCCGGCAGCGCGCCCTGGTGCCGGCCGGTTTTTCAATCGGGTGCAGCGGCGACTGGCTGGCGAGCGAGACCATGATCGCCGGCGCCGACGCCTGGTACAGCGTGCTGGGCGGGCTGTTCCCGCATATCTGCCTCAAGATTATCCGGGCCGCGCGGGACGGCCAGGCCGATGAGGCGCGCCGCCTCGATGCCGAACTGGCGCCGCTCTGGGCGCTTTTCCGGCACTATTCGAGCCTGCGCGTCATCTATGCGCTTATCGAGATGCTGGGCATCTGTCGCGCCGATCCGCCGCGCCCGCTCCTGCCCCTTGCCGACGAGGCGAGGCGGCAGGTGGGCGACATGCTGGCAAGCCTGCCGCCCGGCCTGCTCGATCCCTGAAGCGTCGACGACCCTATGGATCGGATCGGGCGCCCCGTCCCCGTCATTCCCATTGATTGCGCCCCCGCTTTGTGGCATTTCCCCCGCCATATGCAGCGTACCGCCGGGTTCGGCGGAGTTCCGGGGAAAAGATGGCCCGTATCGTCGTCAAGTTCGGTGGCACTTCGGTGGCCAATGTCGAGCGCATCCGCCAGGCGGCGCGCCACATCAAGCGCGAGGTCGAGGCCGGCAACGAAGTCGTCGTCGTGGTTTCGGCCATGAGTGGCAAGACCAACGAGCTGGTGGGCTGGGTCAACGAGGCCAGCCCCATCCACGACGCGCGCGAATATGACGCCGTGGTCGCCTCGGGCGAGCAGGTGACGGCGGGGCTGATGGCCATCGTGCTTTCGGAAATGGGCATCCAGTCGCGGAGCTTTTCGGGCTGGCAGGTGCCGATCCGCACCGACGACGCCCATGGGGCGGCGCGGATCGTGGAGATCGACCCCACCGAACTGGACAAGCGCCTCAAGGATGGCTGGGTGCCGGTGATCACCGGCTTCCAGGGCATTTCGCCCCATGGGCGCGTGACCACGCTGGGCCGGGGCGGCTCGGACACTTCGGCGGTGGCGGTGGCGGCGGCCATTGGCGCGGACCGCTGCGATATCTATACCGATGTGGACGGGGTCTATACCACCGATCCGCGCATCGTGCCCAAGGCGCAGCGGCTGAGCCGCGTTTCCTTCGAGGAAATGCTGGAAATGGCCTCGCTGGGCGCCAAGGTGCTGATGATCCGCTCGGTGGAAATGGCCATGGCGCACAAGGTGCGCCTGGTGGTCCGGTCGAGCTTCGATGACCCCGACGCGCCGCAGCTGGGCCCGGACGGGACCCCCGGCGTGCCGGGCACACTGGTTTGCGATGAGGATGAGATCGTGGAAAAGCAGATCGTTTCGGGCGTGACGCTCGCCAAGGCCGAGGCCAAGATCACCCTGCGCGACGTCAAGGACAATCCGGGCGTGGCGGCGGCCATTTTCGGCACGCTGGCCGACCAGGGCATCGTGGTCGACATGATCGTGCAGAACATCGCCGATGACGGGGCGACAACAGACATCACCTTCACCGTGCCCGACAGCGAATATGACCGGGCGATCAAGACGCTGGAAAATGCCGGCAGCCGCATCGAATATGCGCGCATCAGCGGCTCCAAGGGCGGCGCCAAGGTGTCGGTGATCGGGGTGGGCATGCGCAGCCATGCGGGCGTCGCCAGCTCGATGTTCCGGGCGCTGGCCGACAAGGGCATCAATATCCAGCTCATCACCACATCCGAGATCAAGACCTCGGTATTGATCGATGAACAATATGCCGAGCTTGCGGTTCGGGCTCTGCATACCTATTACGGTCTGGACAGACAGGACGCCTGAGCGCCATCGAGGATGGGCCGCGTCCGTGAGGGAGGCGGCCCGCCGGGTCGTCTGTAGAGAATGGTCACGACAATAGGCGGCCCGAGGGTGCTGCTGCGTCAGTTGCGCGAAACCATGGCGGAGCCTCTGGCTTCGCAGGCGCGGCTCGACAAGATCGTGGCGCTCATCGCCGACAATATGCGGGCCGATGTCTGCTCGTTCTACGTGCTGCGCGACGACGGCGCGCTGGAGCTGTTCGCCACCAAGGGGCTGGCCGCCGAATCGGTGCATATGACCACGCTGCGGCTGGGCGAGGGGCTGGTGGGCCTGATCGCCGCCGAGGCCGAGCCGCTCAGCCTGGAGGACGCCCCCAGCCATCCCGGTTTCGCCTATCGCCCCGAAACCGGGGAAGACCGCTATGCCTCGTTCCTGGGCGTGCCGGTGCTGCGCGCCGGCCAGACGCTGGGCGTGCTGGTGGTGCAGAATGCCGAGCAGCGCCATTATGGCGAGGACGAAACCGAGGCCATGCTGACTACGGCCACAATTCTGGCCGAGATGATCGCCACCTCGGATTTCGACAATCTCATCAAGCCGGGGTCAGACATCGACCTGAGGCGGCCCCGCATGTTCAACGGCGTCAGTTTTACCGATGGCATCGCCCTGGGCACGGTGGTGCTGCACGATCCGCGCGTCGTGGTCTCCAATTTCATCGCCGAGGACACCGAGGCCGAAAAGCACCGGCTGGAAGCGGCGCTGGAAAAGATGCGCGTTTCCATCGACGCCATGCTCGACCATGGCGACATGGCCGGCGCCACCGATCACCGGGAGATCCTGGAAACCTACCGCATGTTCGCCAATGACCGGGGGTGGGTGAACCGGCTGGTGGAGGCGATCGACAATGGGCTGTCGGCGGAGGCGGCGGTGGAGCGGGTGCAAAACGACACCCGCGCCCGCATGATGCGCCAGACCGACCCCTATATCCGCGACCGGCTGCACGATCTGGACGACCTGGCCAACCGCCTGTTGCGGGTTTTGACCGGCAATGGCCATGCGCTGGAGCGCAAGGAACTGCCGGACAACGCCATATTGGTGGCGCGCAATATGGGGCCGGCGGAACTGCTCGAATATGACCGCACCAAGCTGCGCGGCGTGGTGCTGGAAGAGGGCGGCAGCACCGCCCATGTCGCCATCGTCGCGCGCTCGCTGGGCCTTGTGGCCGTCGGGCAGGCCCAATCCATCGTCTCGATGAGCGAGAGCGGGGACGACATCATCCTCGATGGCACGGCGGGCATCGTGCATCTGCGCCCCACGCCCGATATCGAGCAGGCCTATATCGACAAGGTGCGCGTCTCGGCGCGGCGCCGCGCCCATTATGCCGCCCTGCGCAGCCGGCCGGCGGTGACGCGCGACGGCGTCGCCATCACGCTGCTGCACAATTCGGGGCTGGTGGCGGACCTGCCCATGCTGGACGATACCGGGGCCGAGGGCGTCGGGCTCTTCCGCACCGAATTGCAGTTCATGATCGCCTCCAAATTGCCCAAGCTCTCCGAGCAGATGGAGCTTTACGCCGAGGCCATGGCCATTGCCGGGGAGCGGCCGGTGGTGTTCCGCCTGCTCGATATCGGCGGGGACAAGGTGCTGCCCTATCAGCGCTCCATGGCCGAGGAAAACCCGGCCATGGGCTTTCGCTCCATCAGGCTGGGGCTGGCGCGGCCGGGGCTGCTGCGCACCCAGATCCGGGCGCTGCTGCTGGCCGCCAATGGACGGCCGCTGAAAATCCTCGTGCCCATGGTCACCGAGACCTTCGAATTCCTGCAAACCCGCATGGTGGTGGAAAAGGAAGTCGAGCGCCTGCGCCGCCAGGGGCGGCCGGTGCCGAGCCGGCTCGATCTGGGGGTGATGGTGGAAGTGCCCTCGCTGCTGTTCGAATTGGACCAGCTCATGCCCGAGGCCGACTTCGTCTCCATCGGCAGCAACGATCTGGTGCAGTTCCTCACCGCATCGGACCGGGCCAATCCGCGCGTCGCCAAGCAATATGATCCCATCGCCGTGCCGCGCCTGCGCGCCATCAGGCTCGTGGTGGATGCGGCCAGGCGCTACAATGTGCCCATCACCATGTGCGGGGAACTGGCCGGCAAGCCGCTGGAGGCGCTGGCGCTGATGGCCATCGGCATGACGCGGCTGTCCATGGGGCCGGCCTCGATCGGGCCGATCAAGGAGCTGGTGCTCAATCTCGACCTCAAGCCCATCCAGGCCGCCATGGAGGCGGCGCTGCGCGAGGGGGGCGAAGGGGTGAACGTGCGCCGGCTTTTGCAGGACTGGATCGAAAAGCAGAAGCTGCCGGTCTAGCGCCGTGCTTGCGATGTTGCGCTGCACCTATTAAACGCACGGTGTCATCCCGGCGCAGGCCGGGATCCATGTTGTGAACCATCCGCTACATCCAGGGCCGGGAGACTCCCGCGCATGGATTCCGGCCTGCGCCGGAATGACCCGGTGGTTGTTGGCAGGACAAGTTGAATGGCATCTCTTCCCCAGGACAAGCTCGACGCGCTGGAGACCCGGTTTCAATATGTCGAGGCGGCGCTGTCGGGCGGCGCGGGGCCGGATGAATTCGTCAAATTCTCCAAGGAGCATGCCGAGCTGGCGCCGGTGGTGGGCGAAATCCGCGCCTACAAGAAGGCGCTGAGCGAGCACGAGGAGGCCGAGGCCCTGCTCAAATCGGGCGACAAGGACCTGGCCGAAATGGCCGAGGCGGAAATCGCCGAACTCGACGAAAAAATCGAGACGCTGTTCAACAATATCCGCATCCTGCTGCTGCCCAAGGACGAGGCCGACGAAAAATCGGTGATCCTGGAAATTCGCGGCGGCACCGGCGGGGACGAGGCGGCGCTGTTCGCCGGCGATCTGTTCCGCATGTATGAACGCTATGCCGCCAATCACGGCTGGAAGGTGAGCGTGATGGAGGAAAGCCCCGGCGAAATGGGGGGCTTCAAGGAAATCATCGCCAATGTGTCGGGCAAGGGCGTCTATGCGCGCATGAAGTTCGAAAGCGGCGTGCACCGGGTGCAGCGCGTGCCGGTGACGGAAGGCTCGGGGCGCATCCATACTTCGGCGGCCACGGTGGCGGTGCTGCCGGAGGTGGAGGACATCGATATCGAGATCCGCAACGAGGATATCCGCATCGACACCATGCGCTCCTCGGGCGCGGGCGGGCAGCACGTCAACACCACCGATTCGGCGGTGCGCATCACCCATCTGCCCACCGGGCTGGTGGTGACATCGAGCATGAAGAGCCAGCATCAGAACCGGGCGCAGGCCATGATCGTGCTGCGCTCGCGCCTCTATGAAATGCAGCGCGAGGAGCGCGACAATGCCCGCTCCGCCGAGCGCAAGGGGCAGGTGGGCTCGGGCGACCGGTCCGAGCGCATCCGCACCTACAATTTCCCGCAAGGGCGGATGACCGATCACCGCATCAACCTCACCCTCTACAAGCTCGACAAGGTGATGACCGGGGAAGCGCTGGACGAGCTGATCGAGGCGCTGATCACCACCAGCCAGGCCGAGCAGCTGGCGGCGCTGGAGGCCGCCAACTGAGCCCGGTCCCCACGATCGGCCAGGTGTGGCGCGGCTGGCGCGACGTGCTGGCGCGGCTGGGGTTCGACACTGCGGCGCTGGACGCCAAGCTGCTGGCCGGCCATGCGCTGGGCCTGGGGGCGCTGG
>NZ_JAUCDN010000111.1:0-9818 GCF_034675085.1 Devosia sp. | reverse complement strand
GGTTCTCGCCCTTCATCGTATAGCCACCCTGGCGCAGCACCACGTCGCCGCTGGCGGTGATGACATTGGCGACGCTGTCGAAGGTGAGCGTATTGGCCTCCACGGCGGTGGGGGCGGCGGGGTCGATCTCGGCATTGAAGAAATCGGCGGGCACCAGACCCTGCGCATGGCCGGCAACGGGAAGGGCGAGCGCAAGCAACGCGCCGGCGCAAGCCAGACGCAGCCCCTTCCCCTTCCTGCCCTTCGCCAAAATCCTCACGCGCGCCCATCTTCCTTGCGCAGCAAGACCGTCACGCCGATGACGATTGCCACAAACGCCGGTCCGATTGCCGCAAAGCTGGGATCGAGAACGCCGGCGGACCCGGCACGATCGGCCATCTCGGTAATCACGAACACAACGAACCCGAGCATAATTCCGTACAAAACCGCAGGCCCAAAATTAGAGCCTCTTCGATAACCTGCGGTAAACGCAAAAGCAATGAACAGGGCCCCCGTCAGCACCAGCGGCAGCGAGAGCAGCTTGAACAGCCGCATGGTGGCCGCAGCCTTGATCGAGGGATCGGCGACGCCCGCCTGCAACAGGCCCAGAATCTCGAAAAAGGTCATGTCTTCGGCCGAAGCCAACTTGAGGCCCAATTCGGCGGCGGTCGAACTGGTGGGGATGCGATAATTGAAGACGCGGAAGGCCGGCCGGTCGGGATTGCGCACCACCGCTTCGGGGAAAACCCATTCCCCTTCCTCCAGGCGCGCCTCGTTTGCCTCCACCCGCGCGGCGTCGCCGCCGCGGATGTGAAACAGCGTCACCTGGCCCAGCACCGAGCCGCCCGCCTGCATACCGCTGGCCATGAGAATATAGTGCCGCCCCTGGCCGCGCTGTTCGAGCCAGATTTCGCCCGGCGGGGTGAGCAGGGTGACCAGCCCCGGCGGGGTGGGGTTGATCTCGCGGTTGATCCTGGTGCTGAAGGTTTCCAGCCCCAGCCCGACGACGAGGCTCACCAAAGCCATGACCAGAACCGGCATGCGCACGATGCGCCAGATGGAAATGCCGCTGGCCTGGATGACGGTCAGTTCATGGCGCATCTTGAGATCGAGAAAGCCCAGGATGGCGCCCATCAGAATGGTCACCGGCAGCGTCTTGATGGTCCAGCGCACCGCGCTCATCGCCACCATGAGAATGGCGGTGGGCAGGCCATGGGCCTCGGCCACGAAATTGAAGCGCCAAGTGTCGAGCGATTCCACCAGCGCGATGATGCCGTAAAAGACGAAAAGGGTGACGGCGATGCGGCTGCCCAGCCGCGCGGTCACCAGCCAGTCGATCCGGGTCATGCCAAAACCTCGCCGGCGCGGCGCGGCCGCGTGCGCCAGATGATGACGGCCCCGGCCACGCCGATCATCCCCAGCGCGCCTGTGGCGGCGCCCAGCGGGCTATAGGCGCTCAGGCCCCGCTCGGCAAAGGCGATGAGCAGCACCACCGCTTCGAGCGGCATGGCGATGCGCGTGCGTCGCCCGCTGGGAAAACCGGCCAGCGCCAGCGCCACCATGGCGATGCCGATGACGCGCAGGCCTTCGGCCGAGCGGTTGGCCAACAGCATGGTCAATCCCTCATCCCACTCGCCGCTGGACAGGGCGGTGGTCACCAGCTCGACGCTGTCCTTTTCCGAACGCGGATCGACATAGCTGATCGCCTGGGCCAGGGTTTCGACATTGACGTCGTAGCGCATGAAGGAGACTTCGGAAAAACGTCCGTCGGCGGCGCTGTTTTGCAGGGTGCCGTCGCGCAATTCCAGCACGTAATTCTGCCCGTCGGTGGCCACCCGCGCCGAGGTGGCGATATAGGTGCGCCGCACCTCGGGATCGCGCCGGTCGTCGGCGAAGAACTCGCTGATCTCGCCATCGGCGGCGCGTCCGCCGATCAGCAGCACCACGCCCGGCGTCACCTGGGTGAAGCGGCCGGGCCGCAGCGTGGAGCTGACCAGATCGGCCGCGATGGAGGCGTTGAGCGCGTTGAGCTGGCGGTTGGCATAGGGCTCGATGAAATTGGACAGCACCAATACGCCCAGCACGCCCGCGCCCGCCACCACGGCGCTGGCCCGCCACAGCGAGGGCAGGCCGTAATTGATATGGATGATGTGCAATTCGCGGCTGATTTGCAGCGCCTGAAGCGCGCGCACCAGCCCGATGCCGATGCAGACATAGAAAAAGGCGATGGCCAGCGGCGGCATGGTGTAGAGCGCCTGTATGCCCAGCACCAGCGCGCTCTGGCCCTTGACCGAGACGACGTCGAAAGAGCGCAGGCAATTGACCATCCACAACAGCGCGCAGAGCACGCCGAACAGGATGAGGGCGTCCATAACGAACAGGCGGACGAGATAGGCGGTGAGTCTCTTCATGCACCGGGCCGGCATTGTCTCTTGCGCGGCGGACCTTGCGGCAGTTCGCCCCCGCAGGCAAGCCGGAGCAGGGCCTTGCCCGGATTTGTTCAATCCATTGTTGCGGGATTGACGCGGCGGGCAAAGCCCTCAATGTAGAACCGCATATCGGGCCGGCCCTCCTGCCGGCCAATTCTTCAAGGCCGAAAATGTCCCAGACCATCACCATAAGCGTCGCTGCCCTTGCCGGCGCCAATGCCCCCCTGACCATCATCTATGCCGCCGAGAACGAAGCGCCCGCCGGGGCCGGCGCCGCCCTGTGGGCCCGCACCGGGCTCGATTGGGCCCAGGCGGCCGCCATGGCCAGCTTCACCGGCAAGCAAGGACAGGCGCTCGACGTGCTTGGCGCGGATGGGCGGCTGCTGGTGCTGGGGCGCGGCAAGGCCGAGACCGCGCTGCCACGCAATGGCTGGACCGACCGGGGCGGCTCGCTGCTGGTCAAGATCGCCGCCACCCGCGCTGCCGATGTCGCCGTGGTGGTGGACGAGTCCGGCGCAGACGCCGCCGCCATCGCCGAGCTGGCCGCCGGGCTGCGCCTGCGCCACTATAAATTCGACAAATACAAATCCGCCCGCGCCGAGGACGGACCGGCCGATCTCAGAATAGCTCTGCATGTGGCCGATCCGGCCGCCGCCGAAAAAGCCATCGCCGATCGCGCCGCCACTGTAGAGGGGACGCTTTTGGCGCGCGACCTCATCAGCGAGCCGGCCAATGTGCTGGGGCCGGAGGAATTTGCCGCGCGGGCCGCGGAACTGGCCGAATTCGGCGTCGAAGTGGAAATCCTCGAACCCGAGGCCATGGCCGAACTGGGCATGAATTCGCTGCTCTGCGTGGCGCAGGGCTCTGACCGGCCGGCGCGGCTGGTGGTGATGCAATGGCGTGGCGGCAAGGCCGACAGCCAGCCCGTGGCTTTTGTCGGCAAGGGCGTGGTGTTCGACACGGGCGGCATTTCCATCAAGCCCGCCGCCAGCATGGAGGACATGAAGGGCGACATGGGCGGCGCCGCCGCCGTTACCGGCCTGATGCTGGCGCTGGCCCGGCGCAAGGCCCCGGTCAACGCCGTGGGCGTGATCGGTCTGGTGGAGAACATGCCCTCGAGCAAGGCCACGCGCCCCGGCGACATCGTCAAGGCGATGAGCGGCACCACCATCGAGGTCATCAATACCGACGCCGAGGGCCGGCTGGTTCTGGCCGATGCGCTCTGGTACACGCAGGACCGTTTCAAGCCCGCCTTCATGATCAATCTGGCCACGCTCACCGGCGCCATCATCGTGGCGCTGGGCCATGAGCATGCCGGGCTCTTTTCCAATAATGACGAACTGGCCAGCCGCCTGCTCGGCGCCGGCCTCGCCGTCAACGAAAAGCTCTGGCGCATGCCGCTGACCCCGGCCTATGACAAGATCATCGAATCCAAATTCGCCGATATCCGCAATTCGGCGGGCCGGCCAGCCGGCTCCATCCTGGCGGCGCAATTCCTGCAACGCTTCGTCAATGACGTGCCATGGGCGCATCTGGATATCGCCGGAACCGGCTTCGGCGCCGGCAATTCCGAGATCAATGCCTCCTGGGCGCCCGGCTTCGGCGTGGCGCTGCTCGACCGGCTGGTCCGAGACCATTACGAGGACTGATCCGGCATGGCCGACGTGCTCTTTTACCATCTCGAGGCCCGCCCGCTCGAAGCCGTCCTTCCGCAATTGCTGGAAAAGACGCTGGAGCGCGGCTGGCGCGCGGTGGTGGAAGTGGGCTCGACCGAGCGGGCCGAGGCGCTGGATGCGCATCTGTGGACCTGGCGCGAGGACAGCTTTCTCGCCCATGGGCTGGCGGGCGACGAGATGGACCGGCACCAGCCGGTGCTCATCACCACCGGCGCCGACAATCCCAACGGCGCGGCGGTGCGCTTTTTCGTCGACCGCGCCGTGCCGCAATCGGCCCAGGGCTATGAGCGGCTGGTCTACATGTTCTCCGGCCACGATCCCGATGCGGTCTCCGAAGCGCGGCTGGCCTGGAAGGCGCTGCGCGAGGGCAATGCGCTGACCTATTGGCAGCAGGAGCCCGATGGGCGTTGGGTGAAGAAGGCGTAGGGTGTGTGGGGGATGCGAAGCCACGCGCTGAGGTTTCAGCCCCGCGCCTCCTTTCCTTGGGGGAAGGGCTATCGCATATGGGCTGTGGCACGATAGCGCCGCGCCCACCCGGCGGCGCCTCCCCCTTGACGGGGGAGGTTAGGAGGGGGTGTCCAGAGCCCGAATATAGGGGCTAAACGCCCCCCACCCTTGATCCCTCCCGCAAGGGGGAGGGGGCGATAGTGCCTAACCTTCACCTCAAAATGCGTCGATCTTGCTCCGGCCCGAGCCGGCGCGGCGCTCAGGCACCGGCTCTTCGGCGGAGCGGTTGTCGGCGTAGAGGTCCATATAGTCCTGCATCAGCTCGTAGCAGAAGATGACCTCGATGGCATCCGAGTCATAAAAGGCATTGGCCTCGCCGCACCGCCGGGCCGTGAACCGCACCGGGCGGGGCAGGGGCAGGGCGCGCAATTCCTCGGCCACGTTTTCGAGCATGCCGCTGCGGCGCAGGGCATCCACGGCGCCGCGCAGCTTGCCGCTGGCATGGCGATAGCTGACGGTGACGGTGGTCGGCTTTTCAATCGACTGCCGGGCCGCGAACAGCCTGGTCCAGGAGCGGTCGATCATGTCATAATCGAGCCCGCAGCTATCCTGCCGGTCGGGCAGGATTTCGTATTTGTTGGCGAGGGGGCGGAAGGACGCCCGGTCCTTGCCCACCATCAGACAGACGATCTGATAGGCGCGCTGCTTGTCCAGGCTGTAGCCGGCGGCGAAATCGCTCTCATAGCCGCCGCTATTATAGGCGACGCCGGAATAGAACCATCCCTGGGCCGCATCGATCAGCGCCTGGCGAGAAGCAGGCGTGTTCTTATTGAGCAGGATCCAGGTGGCGACATTGTCGGCCGCGTCCTCCTCACGCCCCAGAACCGGCAATTCGAGCTGGTCGAAAAGGAGATGGGCCACTTCGTGATAGAGCACGAACAGGCTGTTGTTATGGGCAAAGCGCAGCATTTCGGCGCGCTGCGTCTTGGTCATCTCCTGCGCGCCGGCGGGCAAAGCGAGACAGACCAGCAGGAGGGCGGAGAAAAAGCGAAACAGGCGGCGCATAGAACACTTTCTGCGGCGATCCGGCAGGCAGGAGAAGCCATGGCGCACCGGCTGTCAACCGGCCCCGGCGGCTCAGGGGCGCTCGGCGGCCTCCAGTTCGGCACTGAGCGCCAGCCATTGCTCCTCGGCTCCCGCCAGATCGGTGGCGAAGCGGGACTTGTCGCGGCCCAGCGCGATGACCTGTTCGGGCGCGCCATTATAGACCTCGGGATCGGCGAGCCGGGCTTCCACCTTGTCGAGCTCGGTGCGCAGCCGGTCCATGCGGGTTTCAAGGTCGCGGAGGGATTTGCGCAAGGGGGCGACCTCGGCGCGTTTCGCGGCGGCCTCCTGCTTGGACAGCTTGCGCTCGCCCCGCCCGCCATTGCCCGAGCGTGGCTCGCGGGTGGAGGTGATGCTGCGCTGGTAGCTGTCGAGATCTTCGTCCAGCTCGCTGATGGTGCCCCCCTCGGCGATCCACAGCGTGTCGCAGGTGGCCTCGATCAGGTGCCGGTCATGGCTGATGACGAGCACGGCGCCTTCATACTCATTGAGGGCGTGCACCAGCGCGTCGCGGCTGTCGATATCGAGATGGTTGGTGGGCTCGTCCAGGATCATCATGCTCGGCCCCTTGAAGGTGATGAGCCCCAGCAGCAGCCGCGCCCGCTCGCCGCCGGACAGGTTTTTCGCCTTGGTGTCCATGCGGCTGGTGGTGAGCCCCATCTGGTTGAGGCGTGAACGGCGGCGCGCCTCGTTGTCGAGGGGCATCAGCTCCACGATATGTTCGAGCGGCGTCCAGTCGGGATGGAGCTTGTCCATCTGGTGCTGGGCGAAATGGGCGATTTCCAGCTTCTTGCCGAAGCGCAGCGTGCCGGAAGTGGCCTGGATGTCGCCGGCCAGCAGCTTGGCGAAGGTCGACTTGCCGTTGCCGTTGACGCCCACCAGGGCGATGCGGTCTTCGGGGTCGATGCGCTGGGTGATGTTGCGCAAAATGGTCTTGTCGCCATAGCCCGTGGCCACGCCGTCCAGCGTGATCATCGGCATCGGCAGCTCGATTTTCGGCTGCTGGAAATGGAAGGGCGCGGCATATTCGTCGAACATGGCGGCGGGCGGGCGCAGCTTCTCGATCATCTTGACGCGGGCCTGGGCCTGCTTGGCCTTGGTGGCCTTGGCCTTGAAGCGGTCGACGAATTTCTGCATATGCGCGATCTGGTCCAGCGTCTTCTCGCGGCTCTTGTTGTTGAGCTCCATCTGCATGCGGCGGGTGTTTTCGAACGTGTCGTAATTGCCCTTGTAGAAGGTCAGCTTGCGATGCTCGAGATGCACGATGGAGGTGACCGCCTTGTTGAGCAGGTCGCGGTCATGGCTGATCATGAAGACGGTATAGGGATAGGTGGCCAGGTATTTTTCCAGCCACAGCGTGCCTTCCAGGTCGAGATAGTTGGTCGGCTCGTCCAGGAGCAGCAGGTCGGGCTGGCTGAACAGCACCGCCGCCAGCGCCACGCGCATGCGCCATCCGCCCGAAAGCTCGCGCGTCGGGCCGAGCTGGCGCTCCTGCTCGAAGCCCAGGCCCTTGAGAATGGCCGAGGCCCGGGCCTCGGCGGTGTGCGCGTCGATATCGGCAAGGCGCGTGTAAATGTCCCCGATGCGGTGCGGATCGGTGGCGGTTTCGGCTTCGGCCATGAGCGCGGTGCGCTCCTTGTCGGCGGCCAGCACCACGTCGAGCACGCTTTCCTCCCCGGCGGGGGCTTCCTGCGCCACCGCGCCGATGCGCGCCTTACGGTTGACCTCGATATTGCCGGCATCGGCCGAAATATGGCCCTGGATGAGATGGAACAGCGTGGTCTTGCCGGTGCCGTTCTTGCCCACAAAGCCGGCCTTGACGCCGTCGGGAAGCACCAGGTTCGCATCCTCGAACAATTCGCGGCCCTGGATGCGATAGGTGAGATTGGAAATGGTCAGCATGGCGGGGCGATCTGGCGAAAAGGGGTGAGACTGGGCGCGGCGGGGGCGATGCGCGGACTGTTCGATAAGGTTTCGGGCCGGCAATGGCAACCGCTGCGCGCCGGGAAGCTGCCATTCATGCGCCGGGCGCGTAGCTCGTGGCTTGTTTCCCACGCCATCTGCGGCTAAAAGGCGCCACCTTTCCAACAGACCCAGTCAAGGATCGATCCATGGCGCTCGAACGCACCTTCTCCATCATCAAGCCCGATGCCGTCCGTCGCAACCTGATCGGCAAGATCATCGCCAAGTTCGAGGATGCCGGCCTGCGCCCCATCGCCATCAAGAAGATCCACATGACCCGCGCCCAGGCCGAAGGCTTCTATGCGGTGCACAAGGAGCGCCCCTTCTTCGGCGAGCTGGTCGAGCAGATGATCGCCTCCCCGGTGGTGGTGCAGGTTCTGGAAGGCGAAAACGCCATCCTCAAGAACCGCGAGATCATGGGCGCCACCAATCCCGCCAATGCCGCCGAAGGCACCATCCGCAAGGAGTTTGCCCTCTCGGTCGGCGAAAATTCGGTGCATGGTTCGGACGCCCCCGAAACCGCCGCCCAGGAAATCAAGTTCTTCTTCTCGGATGACGAACTGGTCGGCTAAGCGCCGGCAGAAGCCTGAATTGCGAGGCCGCCCGCCGGGGCGGCCTTTTTGCTTGATTATGGTATAGTCGCGCCTCAGCGCCGCATCGAAAGCCCCTGATGACCCTGCCTTCCTCCATTCTGCCCCCGCTCGCCCGCGCCCTTGCCGCCAAGGGCTATGACACGCTGACGGCGGTGCAGGCGGCTATGATCGAGGAGGGAACGGACGGGCGCGACCTCTTGGTCTCGGCCCAGACCGGCTCGGGCAAGACCGTGGCCTTCGGCATGGCCATCGCCCCGACGCTGCTGGGGGAAGAAGAGCATTTCCAAGGGGTTGGCGCGCCTTTGGCGCTGGTGATCGCCCCGACGCGCGAGCTGGCCCTGCAGGTGCAGCGCGAGCTGGACTGGCTCTATGCCGAGGCGGGCGCGCGCACCGCGTCCTGTGTCGGCGGCATGGATGCGCGCACCGAGCGAAGGGCGCTGGAGCGCGGCGCCCATATCGTGGTGGGAACCCCCGGCCGGCTGCGCGACCACATCACCCGGGGGGCGCTCGACATGTCGGCGCTGCGGGCGGTGGTGCTGGACGAGGCCGACGAAATGCTCGACCTGGGCTTCCGCGAGGACCTCGAATTCATTCTCGACGCCGCCCCTGAAGAGCGGCGGACATTGCTGTTTTCGGCCACGGTTCCCCGGCAAATTGCCCAGCTCGCCAAGACCTTCCAGCGCGACGCCCTGCGCATCAGCGCCAGCTCGGGCGAAGAGCAACATGCTGATATTGAATATAAATTGATGCTGGTGCCCGCCGCCGAACGGGAGAACGCCATCATCAATACGCTGCTTTTCTTCGAGGCGGCGAATACGATCGTCTTCGCCTCGACCCGCGAGGGGGTGAAGCATCTGTCGGCCAGGCTGCACAATCGCGGCTTCGACGTGGTGACGCTGTCGGGCGAGCTGACCCAGTCGGAACGCACCAATGCCTTGCAGGCCATGCGCGACGGGCGGGCGCGCATCTGCGTGGCCACGGACGTAGCGGCGCGCGGCATCGACCTGCCCAATCTCGATCTGGTTATCCACGCCGATTTGCCAACGAATCCAGAGACTTTGCTGCATCGCTCCGGCCGCACCGGGCGGGCCGGGCGCAAAGGCACCTGCGTGATCATCGCCCCGATGCACCGCCGGGGCGTGGCCCAGCGCATCCTCAAATTCGCCAGGCTGGACGTGGCGACCATGGCTCCGCCCAGCGCCGCCGAGATCGAGGAACGCTATCGCGCCCATATCCTTGCGGCCGAGGACCTCACCCGTCCCGAGAGTGACGAAGAGACCGAATTCGCTAACAGACTGTTAGCATCTCACACAGCGCGAGCCATCGCTCTGGCCTATCTGCGCCAGCAATTGGCAGCGCGTCCCGTGCCCGAGGACATCACCGCCGATTTCGCGCCCGAAAAACCCGGCGACCGCGACCCCAGGACCCGCGAACGCTTCGAGGGCGGCACCTGGTTCAAGGTGAGCCTGGGGCGCAAGCACAAGGCCGAACCGCGCTGGCTGCTGCCGATGCTGTGCAAGGCGGGCGGCGTGACCAAGACAGCGATCGGCTCCATCCGTATTTTCGATACGGAATCGATCTTCGAGGTTGCGGCGCCCAAGGCCGACGCCTTTGCCCACTCGGTGGAA
>NZ_JAUCDN010000110.1:0-9849 GCF_034675085.1 Devosia sp. | reverse complement strand
AAGCTGACGGCGGGTTCGAAGCCGAGATCGCGCCGGATGGCGGTCAGGTCCGCGTAGCAGTGGCGGATATCCCCGACGCGGAAATCACCGCTGACGCGGATGGGCGCGGAAAAGCCGGCGAGCCCGGTCAGGGTCTGGGCCAGCTCGAGCAGGCTGGTGGGAACGCCCGAGCCGACGTTATAGACGGCGCCCGAGGGGGTGTCGGCCTCCATGACCAGCAGCAGGGCGGCGACGATATCGCTGATATGGACGAAGTCGCGCGATTCCTTGCCGTCTTCATAGACATTGATCTCGAGCCCCTGGCGCGCCCGGTTGAACAGGATGGACAAGACGCCCGTATAGGGGTTCTGCAAGGATTGGCCTTCTCCATAGACGTTCTGAAAGCGCAGGATGGACGCGGTGACGCCCAGGCCGGGGCAGGCGCTGGACACCAGCATTTCCTGGGCCATCTTGGTGGCGGCATAGACCGAGGCAGGCCGGGGCGGCAAATGCTCGGGCGTGGGCACCGGCTCCAGGGTTTCTCCCGTCTCGTCGGTGAAATCCCATTGGCCTTTTTGGAGTTGCGCCTGGCTGCGGGCGGCGGGCTGGATCAGACGGTCGGGTCGCGAGGGGGCCACATAGGCGCCTTCGCCGTAGATGGAGCGGCTGGAGGCCAGGATCAGCCGGCGCGGGCGCGAGGGGGCCTGGGCGATGGCTTCGAGCAGGGCGGCGGTGCCCATCTCGTTGACGTCGACATAGTCGGCGATGCGATACATCGATTGCCCCGTGCCGGTTTCGGCCGCCAGATGGAAGACCACCTCGACGCCGTCCAGCAATTCGGGGCTGTGCCGCAGGCTGCGGACGTCGCGGCGGCGCAGGACAGTGCCGGGCACCGGCTCGTAGGTGGGCAGGTCGCCGTGGATCTGGGGCGAAAGCGGATCCAGAATGACCACCTCATGTCCGCGGGCCAGCAGGGCTCTGGACAGGGCCGAGCCAATGAAACCACCACCCCCGGTAATCAGGATTCGCATCTTTTCTTCCTTGCTTGACTGTCTGCTTTGCGGGATGGCGCGGCCGGCCTCAACCGGCTGGCAGCGGCGTCGTCCCGATTGGTTTGGCCGGGATGCCGACCACGGTCACCTGCGCCGGCACGTCCTTGACCACCACGGCATTGGCGCCCACCGTGGCGCCCGCGCCGATGGTGACGGGGCCCAGAATCTTCGCCCCCACCGAGAGGGTCACGTTATCGCCGATGACGGGGCGGGTGGCCAGATCATAACCGAAATCGGCAGCGCGGGCGCCCAGCGTCACCTGATGAAAAATGGTCACATTGCTGCCGATCTCGGCGGCGCCGAGCACGGTGCCCTGCGGGTGGGGCAGGACCAGCCCCGGGCCGATCCGCAGGCGGGCCGGCACTTCCAGGTTGAAGACGACGAAATTGAGCAGGCTGAGGAATTTGGCCAGGATCCCGTGGCCGGTTTCGTGGGCGATGTTGGCCGCGCGCAGCAGCACATTGGGCAAGAAGCGGGGCGAGAGCAACTGCCAGGGCCGCAAGCGGGAGGCAGGCTGGCCGGACAGTGCGCGCAGCCGGGCCCAGTCCTGCGCCAGCAGGTCGAGCCGACGCGACCGCGCCGGTGCAGGAACCCGGCGGGCAAGGGCCGTCGCCATGCACAGTCCATAGACCAGGGAGAATTGCGGCGCGGAGATATTGTATTGAAACAGATAGATGAGCGGTACGCTGTAGAGGGCCCAGCGGGCGACGAGGCCTCGCGGCGTGGTGTAGAAGCGCCAGAGCAGCGCGGCGATCAGGGGCAAGGCCAGCAGGCCGAGCTGGAAGGTCAGGATGCCCCAGCCGGAAGGGACGCCATTGCCGCTGAGATCGACCACCCAGCCATGGCTGGCCAGAATGGCCTGGCGGGCCTGCATCCAGGCGTCCTGCGACAGGCCATGGGGCATGAAGAATTCGGAGATTTGCCACAGCATCGATGACAGCATGCCGCCCAGCCGCATGTTGACGCTGTAATCAGCCATCAGAATGCTGGCCGGATCGGCGAGGAACCGCCGGGCCAGTTCCATCATCCGGCCGCCAAAGCCTTCGGGGACCAGCCAAAGGAAGGCAAGGCCGCCAAGGGCCAGGGCGATGCCGCCCAGCACGAGACTGATCCTGCGGCTGAAGAGGGTCGCCAGCGGCAGCGCCAGGGCCAGCACCATGGCGCCACTGGCCGAACGGGCCAGAAGCAGGGCGCTGGCCAGGCATAGCAGCGCCCAGAAGCGCCGCCCCATCAGGGCAAGCGCAGCGCTCAGGCTGATCATGTGAAAGGCGTGGTGAGTGGGCTCGGGCGCCAGCCCGACGACGCCGCGCCCGGAGGCGGCGATATCGCCGACATACTGGCTCCAGGCGCCCAGCACACCTGTGGCGAAATCCGGCATCTTCAGGGCCTGGACCGCGGCTATGCCCAGCCAGAGGGCGGCTGAGATGCGCAGCGTCAAATCGACGGCGCGGCGCTGCTCGCGCGCCATCACCAGCACGGCCGGGGCGATGATCAGGGGCGTGAGGTAATTGAGCAGGTATTTGAGCTCCTGCGGGCCAAAGCCGGGATATGCCGTAAGCAGGAAGGCCACCAGCCCGCATGCCGCCAGCCCGATCAGGGCAAAGCGGTCGGGGGGCAAGGCGATGGCGAGGCCGCGGGCGCCGGTAACCAGCAGGATCAGGCTGGCGACGAAGAGGGGATAGGGCTGGGTATAGCTGTCGCTGGGCAGCGGCTGCACATAGGGAAAGGCAATGGTCAGGACCAGAACTGCGGCAAGAACGGGCATCTAGCGCTCATCGGCTGGCACTGGACGTGCATTGGGGTTGGCCAGAATGGCATGGAGCAGCAAGCCGGCCTGGACGAGTCGCGCCAGGAAAACCGCCGCCACGAAGCCTTCCACGGAAAGCCCGAACCGCCATGCCAGCAGGCAGCCAACGGCGAAAACCATGCTTGAGGCCCCGCTTGCGGTCAATACGGCATGCTCGAGATCTTTTGAGATCAGCACGAATTCGAGCAATTGATAGATTTGAATCAGGCTGATGCCGCCCGCCAGAAGGATGGCGAGTGTCGAAATGTCATATTTCTCGAAAAAGCCGGGTGGGAAGCCCAGCCTTTGCAGCAGGAACATGCCCAGAATCAGGCCTAGCGTCAGCATGGCTTGCCCGAGAAGGGCGTTGCGAAAAATAGCTAATCCGCTCACCGTCGTGGAGCCAGTGAACCTGGCCTTGATGATGAGGGGGCCGACCCGCTGGTTCAGAATGACCATGGTGATCTGCCCTACCTGATAGAGCAGGGCGATGACGCCATAGGTTCCCGCCGCCACTGCCCCCAGGGTGAGACTAACGATGGATCGGTCGACCAGGGAGAGCGACGAGGAAAGAATATTGGCGGCATAGAGCCGCTTACCGCCGCTCGCTTCGAGAGGCTCACTGACGATTGTGGCGGAGGTTTCATCGTCGGCGGAGAGCAGGGAACTCGCTTGCAGGGCGGCAAAGGCCAGGGAAAGGGCTATGGCAACGATGTCGCCGACTAATGCCCCTTGCCAGCCAAAGGCGTAGCCGCCGATGCAGGAGGCGGCCAGGACCAATACCGATCGGACTACGGTAAAATTTTGGAGGGCGCGGATATTTTCCGAGGCGCGAAAGATAGAGGCCATCAAGGCCAACAGTGAGGTTCCCAGTCCCAGGCCTGCCGTAACCAGCGCGAAGAGCGGGTCGAATCCTAAGTCGATGATGCCGGCCAGAATCGCCGTCGTGATGCCAAGCGCGACAAAACGGGCGGTCTGCGAAAGGGCGATGCGCCGGGCATGGAGCGGGATCTTCTGCTTCTGGCCATTCACCCAAAGACGTGGAAAATGCTTGGTGGTTGCCTCGACCTGGCCGAAGCTCAGCAACATTCCCGCCAGCGTGGCCAGCCCGAACAGCGAGACATAGGCACCGAAATTGGCCGGGTGCAGGATTTGCGCGAGCGCCAGCATCTTGCCGAAGCCCAGGGCGGAGGCGAGCATCATCCAGACGAAATAGGCGCTCATGAGCCCCTGTCTCGATGCGAATCGCCTGGTGTGCTGCGGGGGTCGCCGTCGACAAGCTCATTGTCTATGGCGGCGACCAGCCGGTCGAGATTGTCGGGCTCGAATAATATCTGGGACGGTTGCGGGTCGCCGCGATAGGCGTGGGTGCCGAAATCGATCAGGCGCTCGGTGAGGGCGACGCGTTCGTTCTGGGGCGTATAGCTTGCCGGATCGTTCAGGGCCTCTCCCAGATGCGCGTAGGATGCGAGCGCCACCGCGCCGGGGAAATTGCGGAAAAAGACGTCGCCCGCCACCAGCACCCGCCGCCCGATCAGCAGGGCGTCCATGCCCATGGTGGAGGAGATAGTGACGCAGAGGCCGGCGCGCTTGAGCAGTTCCCGCCCGCTCTGGCGGCCATGCACGAAACGCAGATTGGCGTAACGCTTGCGAAGCCGGCGCCAGGGCTTGAGGCCCAGCGCGCCGAACTGGTTGGGGTGCTCCTTCACCCAGAGCAGCTTGCCGGGCGGCAGGGCCTTGAGGATGGTTTCGACAAAGGAGGTCTGGCTGACGATTTCCGGCGCATAATAGAGCAGGGATGCCTCCGGCTCATATTGCAGCGGATAGACCACGTGATCGGCCGAGGCGGTTTCGGGCATCCCGTCATAGATGCGCGGCGGGGTCAGCAGGGAGCGCATGTAGCGGGTATGCTCGCTGACCGAACCTGCGGTGATGAAGTCGGCGCCGCGCGGGAAGAGCGCGCGCTTGAGTGCGGCCCGCCCCAGCCGCGCCGCCTGCAGCCCGATGCTGGTCAGGCCCGGCTTGAGCACCAGCGGCATTTCTCCGCGCCGCTGTTTGAAATAGCCCAGCCGCGTGTTCTTCACCCCCGAAAAGGCATAGTGATAGGCCGGTCCGGCCTTGTCCCCGACCACGCCGCCCACATAGGCCTCCACCGTCTGGCGCAGGCGCTGCGCTTCCGGCTCCTCGAGAGTGCCATTGCGCTGCGGCGTGCTCATATTGGCGGCGTTGGCGAAATAGAAGTAGTCGGGGAAATAGGTGTTGCCCCAGAGCAGGGGCTTGGTGCCGTTGCTGCGGCAGTAATAGAACAGCAGATGGGTGATGAAGAGCGCCACCGGCTCGCTGACAAAGGCGTCGAAATGCTGGCGGGCGAAGAGTTCGCGCACGGCCCCGTCGAGCAGGCCGGCGATCCTGAGCCGTGTGCCATGGTCGAAATGGGGCAGGTATCGATCCGACTGGATGGCCGACCAGGAAAATCCCGTCACCGCCCGCATGTCTTCCGGCTCGCGCCAGAGAGGCGTCTCATTCGACAGGCCTTCGCGGATGACGGCCTCGAGATTGAGGACGACCTCGCCGCCCTGCGCCGCGATGCTGCGCGCCTCGGCGTCGGTCTGCACGATATGGTGGTAGCGTGTATCGGAGTGCCGCTTGCCCAGGGCTGGCAGCAGATGGGCCAGATAAGACCGCGACAGGCACAGGACATGGCGTGTCACTTTTCCGCTTTCTCCCTGCCATTCAGAAAATCGGCCAGCCCGTCGCCAGCCAGCACCTTCCCGGTCCCATAGAGGCTCAGATGGCTGTTGTCGATAAAGAACAAATCCTTGTCGTCCCGATAAGCGCAGGTCTGGCTTGCGGGATCGCAGAACAGGCCGACCGCATCGATATAGTGTACCCGGTCGTTTTTCGGCAGCATGGTCAGTGCCGTATCGTGCAATCCGGCATTGATGGTGAGCACCTCGGTTGTGAACTCGGTGCTGCGGTGCCGGACATTGCGGCGGTAGATATCGGGCACTGGCGAGTAAAAGACCGGGGAGGCGCCATAGACCACGATGCGCGCCTGCGTGTCGGCCAGGATGCGCTCCATGGTCGATGCGAGGTTTTCCATCTGCCCGTCGATTTCCTGCTGCCCCCACCAGGAGGCAATGAAAATGACGTCGAAATCGCCCGTCTCGATGAGGCGCATCCTTTCGGCATTGATGGCGGCGCAGGCTTCCGGCCGCACCACGATGGGCAGGCCGGGATTGAACGGGCAGGAACTGGCGGTGAACTCGCTGACTGACAGCTCCGGCATTTCGTTGAGACTGCGCGAAAAGCCGGCGCCGAAAGAATCGCCCACCAGAAGCACGCGTACGCGGCCATCGGCAGGCGCGATGCACAGGTCGGGCCTGAATTCGGCCAGGCTTTCTCCAACGAAGCAGGTGCCGTCCTTGCGTTGCAATTGGGCGAGATAGCTGTCCTTGGTTCCGTCTCCGAAGCCGAACCCGTTAAGGGTCGCCCAAAGACCGCCAGCGAGCAGCATCGTGCCTGCCCAACCGACAAGGAGCAGGCGCATCGGTGCGCCCGATGTCGGCTTCCTGCCGTAGGGGCGTTCGATGAAGCGATGGGTGAGATAGGCCAGGGCGATGCTGAGGCCGACCAGCACTATGGTGGCGAGAATGGAAAGCTCGAAGCGCCCGACCAGATAGAGATTGGCATATTTGCCGAGGGTGAGGACCAGCCAGTGCCAGAGATAGAGCGGATAGCTGATGAGGCCCAGGGTGACCATCAGGGGGTGGGACAGCAGCCGGCGGTTGAACCAGGCTTGGGGGCCGGTGGCAATGAGCATGGCCGAGCCCAGCACGGGAAGGATAGCCCGCCAGCCGGGAAAGGCGTCCGCCTTGGTATACCAGGCCATCAAAATGACGGTTAGGGCCGCTCCGCATAGGGAAATGATGTTGCGGCTGCGTTGGGAGAACTGAAGGCGGGGAAGCAGCAGGGCGACCAGGGTGCCAACGGCCAGCTCCCAGAAGCGGGTGACGGGCAGATAGAAGGCGGCCACCGCGTCATGGTTTGTCCAGATGATGCAGGCCAGCAGCGAGCATCCAGCTATGGCGGCGATGAAGGCAAAGCGATATCGCGGCGCCAGGCGCCAAGCCAGAAGCAGCACCAGGGGCCAGAACAGATAGAACTGGCCCTCTATGCCCAACGACCACAGATGCAGCAGCGGCTTGGTCTCGGCTGCCGGATCGGTATAGCCCGTTTCCGACCACAAGAGCAGATTGGGGAAGAACAGCAGCCCGGCGAGTATGTGCCGGCAGAAGCTGACGAAATCCTCGGGAACGAAGAGGAAGGCGGCCACGGGCAGGCCCGCCAGCAACACCGCGACCATAGCCGGAAGCAGGCGGCGGACGCGCCGCAGCAGGAAGGCGAAATAGTCGAATTTGCCCTGGTCCAGCTCACGCGCAAGGATGGAGCCGATCAGGAAGCCGGAAATGACGAAGAAGACGTCGACGCCGATATAGCCCCCGCCCAGCAATTGGGGGAAAGCGTGGAAGATGAGGACGCCAATGATCGCCAGGGCCCGCAGGCCGTCGATGTCGCTGCGATAATAGGGGTTTCCCGGCCTCTCGCTCACGGATAGCCCTTGCCGACGGTGATGTAGCGGTCGGCTTGGCCGCGGTTCAGCTGGTCGGTGGGGCGGAAGAGGTCGGTGGGGGCGGTGGGGTCGCCCGGGCCTTCCTGTGTGCTCCAGCCCTTGAAGCGCCAGTCGCCGGGGGCCTGCTCTTCCCAGAACGCGGGGTTGCGGTGCTCGTTCATCATGAAGGCCAGGCCGGTGGGATCGATACCCAGCCAGTCGCAGAAAAGATCGACATGGCCGGGCTCGGCCTGCTCGTGGCGGCGCACCAGGGCGACGGCCTGATCGCGGGTCAGCCGGCCGTGGCGGATTTCGCGGCTGGCATGGTCGGTTACCTTGGAATAGCCGTGCTTGTAGAGCTTGAGCACGTCATGCAGGCCCATGAAATTATAGCAATCGACGTGATCGTAGCAGTCGAAAGTGCGGCTGAACGAAGCGCTGCGATAGTCATGGGTGGCCATCATCTGCTCGTGCTGGGCCTTGGGGTCCCAGCGCACGAAATTGGACAGATAGATGCCGCGCACGCCGATTTCGGCCAGATCGGCGTCGGCGGGATAGCGATATTGCCAGATATCGGCTTCGGTAAGCGTATCGAAGATCGAGAGCAGATCGTCCGCTTCGGCGCCCATCAGGTCGTGGTCCCAGCGATAGCGGCGGGTCATTTCGGCTTCGTGCTCATGGCTGAACATGCCCACCTGCTCGACGCCCTGATGGGCGCCCCAGATGATGAGCGGGATGCGGTAGTTGACCGCGGTCTGCACCGGAAAAACCGTCTGCCCGGCCAGGTTCGGCCAATAAAGGCTGCCCAGCCGGCGCAGCGTGGTGCGCACGATCTTCTTGACCGAAACCGGGTTCACGTTCTGCTGGATGAGATCGCAATTGAAGCGGATGCGCAGATTGGCGAGGTTGCGAATGCCCAGCGGCGTGTTGAAATACTTGTTGTAGGAGACCAGCAGCGGGTTGAGCCCCAGCCGCTCCTTGACCAGGTGGACGAGAAAATAGGAGTCGCCTGCGCCCGAGACCGGCACGATGCAGTCATAGGTGTCGCCGCCGCGGCTGCGATAGGGCGCCACCAGCTCTTCCAGCCTGCGCCAGCGCGCCTCCCAGTCGAGCCGGTCCTTTTCCTCATGCACGCGGCACCCAGAGCAGATGCCCTCCTCGTCGATGGTGAGCCCCAGCGGGTGGGAGGCGTGATAGAGGCAGCGGCGGCAAACATTGGGGGCGGTCAATTGGCTGTCCATCTGTTGAACGAATGGGGGCGCAGGGCGATATCGCCCAGATCCCGCTTCAAGAGGCGAATGGCGTGTTCCCGATAGCTCAGGGCGTTGCCGATGCCGGCCGCCGCCACCTGTTCGTGCAGCAAAACGGTGCGCAGCAGATCGGCACTGGCGAGCCCCCCGAAGGGGATGAGCGGGATTTTCGGGTCGGGAAACCGCTCGATCAGCTCGAGATCGAAACCGGTTCCGCCCTCGCCCCGCCAGTTGATGACCATGGCCTCGGCGATGGCACCCGATTTGAGCAGGTCGAGCAGAGGCGGCACGAATGGCGCGGCGTGGCGCTTTCGGTAGTCATAGTGGAGCAGGCCCTCCGGGCCGGATGAAACGGGCAGGGCGGCGATCACGGCCTGTGCGCCGAGCCGCTCGGCCAGTCCATCCACTTCCGTGGGGTTGTCACGCAGCATGGCGTCCACAACCACGCGGTCGGCCCCGGCGGAAACCGCCGCCACGCCGTCCCGGCTCTGGGCAATGCCGCCGCCATAGACCAGGGGCGTGGTCAGCCCCGCCGCCGCCACCCTTTCGATGGTTGCGTAGTCGGGGCCGGCGCCGGAAAGGCTGCGATCGATGCAGGAAAGCAGAATTTCGTCGGCGCCCCAGCGATCGAGATTGCGCGCCAGCACCTCGGGCCGCCCCAGTGGCAGATAGCGCCCATAGCCGAAGGATTGCACCGCCCAGCCGTTGCGTACGGTGATGACGCCGATCAGACGCTTACCCAGCATCGCCAAGCCCCTCTATCACCTGCCTGAGGATATGCGGCCCCGCCGCCTGGCTCTTTTCGGGGTGGACTTGCAGGCCCACCAGATTGCCCCGGCGCACCGCGACGGTGAAGGGCGTAAAGGGCCCGCCCAGCCGCGCCACCCCGATGCAATATTCGGGCGAGGTGTGCATTACATAGGAATGGTTGAAATAGAGCGAGCGGCCGTCGCCGGGCATAAGCAGGGGATCGTCGTGGAGGACTTCCAGCGTGTTCCAGCCGATATGCCAGCGGGCATCCTGCAGGGGCTCGACAAAGCCGGGAATGAGCCCCAGGCCCGGCGTGGACCGGATCTCGCTGGAGCGGTCGGCCAGCAATTGCATGCCCAGGCAGATGCCGACGATGGGCTTTCCCGCCTCGGCGCGCTCTTGCAGGTACTGGGTCATGCC
>NZ_JAUCDN010000109.1:0-9870 GCF_034675085.1 Devosia sp. | reverse complement strand
GCCGCCCGGGCCAGCCGGTCGTTGATCGCCTCGCCCAGTCCCGTCTCAGGCACCGGCGCCACCGCGATGGTCTCCATCCCCTTCGCATCCAGTTCATGCAGCATGGCGAAGAGATTGCGCGCCGCCTCGCGCACATCGCCAGCCGGCGAGAGGTTGCGCATCGGCCCGGCGAAATCGGGGACCGGGCCAAAGGCCAGATAGGCTTCCCCCGCCATCGGCTCGGCATTGAGCCGCATCCGGGCGCGGGGCGCATAGTGGCTCAGCATCATGCCCGGCGCGGCGATGCCCGCCTCCTTGCCGGCCAGAGTGACCTTGCGGCCCAGCGCCGCCTCGATGTCCTCGCGCGCCAGCGCCCCGGCGCGCAATTGCACCAGCGCGTCGTTCTCGATGCGCAGAATGGTGGATTCCACCCCCGCTATGCACGGCCCGCCATCGAGCACCGGCACCCGGTCGCCAAACCCCCGGCGCACCTGTTCGGCGCTGGTGGGCGAGAGCTTTCCCGAAGGATTGGCCGAGGGCGCGGCGAGCGGACGGCCCACTGCGGCGATCAGCTCGCGCGCCAGGGGATGGGCCGGAATGCGGATGCCGACGCTGTCGAGCCCGGCCCTGACCACATCGGCCAGCCCGTTGCCTTGTTTTGCCTTCAGCACCAGCGTCAGCGGACCGGGCCAGAGCCGGGCCGCCTCCCGCGCCAGCGGGGGGAATTCGGCCAGTGTCTCGGCCATGGCGAGATCGGCGCAATGCACGATCAGCGGGTTGAAGCGCGGCCGCCCCTTGGTCTCGTAGATGGAGAGCACCGCATCGGCATTGGTGGCGTCGGCCCCCAGCCCATAGACGGTTTCGGTGGGGAAAGCGCAGACGCGGCCGGCGCGCAGGATGGCGGCTGCCTCCGCGACGCTGCGGGGATGGGGGGACGGAGGAGTGCTCGGGCGCGACATGGCGTCTGTTTGACAATGCCGCCGGGGCGCGTCAAGACGAGAATATGCGCCAGAGGAGCTAGCCCCGCGTGACCACGCTGCTCGTCAGCCAAGCCAATTTCACCGATCATCGTACGCCCGAAGGCCATGTCGAGCGCGCCGACCGCATCCGCGCGGTCGAGGAGGCGCTGGCGCGGCCGCGTTTCGACGCGCTTTTGCGTCGCGAGGCGCCCATGGGCGATCTCATGCTGGCCGAGCTGGTGCATGAGCGGGCCTATCTGGACATCCTGCGCCAGGCCCGCCCCGCCGAGGGCATCGGGCAGATCGACCGCAACACCTATATTTCTTCCGGCTCGCTGGGTGCCGTCGCCACCAGCCTGGGCGGTGCGCTGGCGGCGCTGGATGCCGTCATTCTGGGCGAGGCCGACAATGCCTTCTGCGCCATCCGCCCGCCCGGCCATCATGCCGAACGCGCCGCGCCGGGGGGCTTCTGCCTCATCAACACCGTGGCCATTACCGCGCGCGAGGCGCAGCGCAAATATGGCGCCGAGCGCATCGCCATCGTCGATTTCGACGTGCATCACGGCAATGGCACGCAGGACATTTTCGCCGCCGATCCCGATATCCTCTACATCTCCAGCCACCAGATGCCGCTCTATCCCGGCACCGGCAAGGCCGACGAGAGGGGCGTGGGCAATATTCTCAACATCCCCCTTCCCGCCCAGAGCGACGGAGCGCTGATGCGCGAGGCCTATTCAGGGCTGGTGTTTCCGGCGCTGCACGATTTCGCCCCCGACATAATGCTGCTCTCGGCCGGCTTCGATGCCCATATCCGCGATGGGGTGGCCCAGCTCAACTGGCGCTCGGACGATTTCGGCTGGCTCACGGGCAAGTTGATGGATGTGGCCGAAAGCCGCTGCGGCAACCGCATTGTGTCGCTGCTCGAGGGGGGGTATGACCTCAAGGGCCTGGCCGGGGGCGTTTCGCACCATGTCGCCATGCTGATGGACGGCGCCATCGGGCGCCTGGACGATTAGGGACAGATCCATGGCGGACAATGACGACGTCAAGACGATGAGCTTCGAGGCCGCCCTGGCCCAGCTGGAAGAGATCGTGGGCAAGCTGGAATCGGGGCGCGCGCCGCTGGCCGAATCCATCGCCATCTACGAGCGGGGCGAAGCGCTCAAGGCCCATTGCGAGGCGCTGCTGCGCACCGCCGAAGCCCGCATCGAAAAGATCACCCTCTCGCGTGACGGCAAGCCCACCGGCACCGAGCCGCTGGACGCCTGAGAAAGCCGCGACCGCCATGAACCTGCGCACATTCCGCATCATCCTCTGGGCGCTCGTCGGCGTTGTCGCCATCGCCGCCACCGCCCTCTATCTGTTCCAGCCGCCCGCCCGCCCGCTGGGCGTCACCGGACAGGCTTTCGCGCTCAATTCCACCAAGGGCGGCGCCTTTACCCAGGACGATCTGCGCGGCACGCCGAGCATGATCTTCTTCGGCTACACCTATTGCCCCGATGTGTGCCCGACCACGCTGGCCGAAACCACCGCCTGGCGGGCCCAACTGGGCGTGAGCGCCGATGAGTTGCGCATCATCTTCGTCACCGTCGATCCCGAGCGCGACACGCTCGACATGGTGCGCGATTATGTCGAGGGGTTCGACCCCACCATTATCGGGCTTGTCGGGCACGACCTCACCCAGACCGAGAACGTCAAGCGCGCCTTCGGCGTGTTCTCGGAAAAGGTTGGCGAGCCGGACGATCCCTATTACCTGGTCAACCACACCGCCCTCACCTTCCTTATCGACAAGGACGGCGCCTTCAAGGGCACCATCGCCTATGAGGAAGCCTCCGACACCGCCATAGGCAAGCTCAAGCTGCTGCTGGGCAAATGAACGGGCGCATCAGGCTCGACCTGGCGCTGGAGCAGCGCGGCCTGTTGCCCAGCCGCGCCCGGGCCCGCGACGCCATCCTGCGCGGCACCGTGTCGGTCAATGGCGCGCCGGCGAGCAAGCCCAACCAGATGGTCGGCCCGGCCGACCGCCTGACCCTTGCCGATCCGGCGGCCGATTACATCTCCCGCGCCGCGCTCAAACTCATCGCCGGGCTCGATGCCGGCGCCATCGCCCCGGCGGGGCTGGTGTGCCTGGATGTTGGCGCTTCGACCGGCGGCTTCACCCAGGTGCTGGTCGCGCGCGGCGCCGCCCGCGTCTATGCCGTCGATGTCGGCCATGGCCAGTTGCATGAGCGCCTGCGCGCCGAAAAGCGCGTCGTCAGCCTGGAAGGGCTCAATGCGCGCCTTTTGACGCGCGCGGAAATCGCCGAGCCCATCGACCTGCTTGTGTGCGACATCAGCTTCGTCTCGGTGGCCAAGGTGCTCGCCGCCCCTCTGGCGCTTTGCGCCCCCCAGGCCCGCGCCATCATCCTCTTCAAGCCGCAATTCGAGGTGGGGCGCGAGCATGTCGGCAAGGGCGGCATCGTCACCGATGCCGAGGCCGTCGAGGCAGCGCTGGCCGAAACCATCGCCTTTGTCGAAGCGCAGGGCTTTGCCCACATCCTCTCCACCCCCTCCCCCATCGCCGGCGGCGACGGCAACCGCGAGACCGTGCTAGTCTTCGCGCGCTGATTTGTCTTTACCCCGCTTCTGGGCTACGCAGCTTCCACCCCCCTATTTCCCAAGAGGAGCGCGCCATGGCCGCCGACAATGACGACTATGTTTACGACGAGGTGAGCGGGGAATGGCGCCCGGCTTCCGAACTCGCCGCCCAGGCCGCCGCCGCCCCCGCCGTGCTCGACGCCTCGGGCAATGTGCTGGCCGATTGGGACTCGGTGGTCCTCATCAAGGATCTCAAGGTCAAGGGCGCCGGGCAGACCCTCAAGCAGGGCACCGTCATCAAGACGATCCGCCTCACCGACAACCCCGAAGAAATCGACTGCCGCCACGACGCCATCAAGGGGCTGGTGCTGCGCACGGAATTCGTACGCAAACGCTGAGAGGGGCCTCCCCGCCCACCGGCGCTGCCCGCGGACGCAATCCGCGGGCCACTTTCCGCAAATACCATAAAAAGGGCTCTCCAGCAGGCCCATGGGTCACGCCCGTGGGCAGAGCCTGAGGTTTTTAAGAACGCAGAGCCCTGGCCCGAAGACCACCCTAACCCCGCTCGAATCCCACCGGGCCCTCGCGCCCGGTCTGGCCGCGATGGCGCAGGAAGTGGTCGGCCAGCACCAGCGCCATCATCGCCTCGCCCACCGGCACGGCGCGAATGCCCACGCAGGGGTCGTGCCTTCCCTTGGTGACGATATCGGTATCCTGGTTGGCCGTGGTCACCGTCTGGCGCGGCGTCAGGATGGACGAGGTGGGCTTGACGGCGAACCGGCACACGATGGGGTCGCCATTGGAAATGCCGCCCAATATGCCCCCGGCATGGTTGGCGAGGAAATAGGGGCGCTCGGCCCCTGCCCGCATCTGGTCGGCATTGTCGACCCCGGTGAGGCTCGCCGCCTCGAAGCCGGCGCCGATTTCCACGCCCTTGACCGCATTGATGCTCATCATGGCCGAGGCCAGGTCGGCGCTCAATTTGCCATAGACCGGCGCGCCCCAGCCCACCGGCACGCCCTCGGCCACCACCTCGATCACCGCCCCCACCGAATTGCCGCTTTTGCGCAACCCGTCGAGATAATCGGCCCAGAGCGCGGCCGCCTTGGCGTCGGCGCAAAAGAACGGATTCTCACCCACCTGCGCCCAATCGAAATTGGCGTAGTCGATTTTATGCGGCCCCATCTGCACAAGGCTGGCGCGGATGGTCACCCCCGCCAGCACCTGCCGCGCCACCGCCCCCGCCGCCACCCGCGCCGCGGTTTCGCGCGCCGAGGTGCGCCCGCCGCCGCGATAATCGCGGATGCCGTATTTCTGGTCATAGGTGTAATCGGCGTGGCCGGGTCGGTATTTGTCGCGAATCTCCGAATAATCCTTGGAGCGCTGGTCGGTGTTCTCGATCAGCAGCGAGATCGGCGTGCCGGTGGTGCGGGGGCCGTCGGTGCGCTCGTCCTCGAACACGCCTGAGAGAATTTTCACCTCGTCGGGCTCGCGCCTTTGCGTGGTGAATTTCGATTGCCCCGGCTTGCGCCGGTCGAGGTCGCGCTGGATCATCTCGGGCGTCAGCCGCAGGCCCGGCGGGCAGCCATCCACCACCACGCCCAGCGCCGGCCCATGGCTTTCGCCCCAGGTGGTGAAGCGGAAAAGTTGCCCGAAACTATTGAAAGACATGGCGTGGCCCCTTGGATTGTCGGCTTTCTAGGCAGGCCGGGCCTTCAGGTCAATCGAGCCAGTTCTCAAGGCGCAATCCCGGCACCCGCGAAAACTCCCCGACATTGGCGGTGATGAGGGTGAGATCCAGCGCCAGGGCATGGGCAGCAATGAAGAGGTCGTTGGGGCCAATGGGGGTGCCCTGTCGCACCAGATGGGCGCGCAGCCAGCCATAATAGAAATCGGCGGGTGGCCCGAAGGGCAGGATGGTTATGCTGCCCAGCAGCAATTCCAGATTACGCTCCAGGCGAGGAGAAGACCTTTTGGCAAAGCCGAACTGAATTTCGGCAGAGGTGAGAACGCTGATACATGCCCGGTCCACCCCGAAGGCCACCAGCCTGGAGCGGGCTTTTCCCTCATGCGGATCGCGGATCAGGGCCGATACGACATTGGTGTCGAGCATGCCCTTGATGAGGCTCAAAGCTCCACATCCCGCAGGGGCAGCAGATCATCATCGGTAATGTCGGGCCATTCGTCTTCGGTCAACGGCTCCATTTGGTCGAGGGCATCGAGCAGCGATTTTTTGGGCTCGACGATGAGCGTTGTTCCCTCACGCCTTATGGTCACTTCGCCCGAAGGCAGTTCAAAACCTTCCGGCAGGACGACGATTTGCGTTCCATCAGCAGTCCGTTCCAGCCTGGCGATAGCCGCTTTTATCGGTTTGATCTCGTTCACGCGCGCCTCCTTTGGAAGCCATATCCTTCAAGATAGGCTCAAACCGGCGCTCCAACAATCCTCAGAGCCCGTCTGCGCCGATCAGCTCCATCCTGCCGGGGGTGAAATGCATGATGACATCCTGCGGCGGGGCCCAGTTGATGACGTCGAGGATGGGCGCGCGCTCGATCAGCACGCGCAGCGTGCGGGCGATGCCGCCATGGGCGACGATCACCGAGGGGCCCTTGAGCACGGCGGCAAATTCGCCCAGGCGCGCTTCCACGTCGCGGTAATTCTCGCCGTTTTCGGGGCGGAAATCCCAATAGGTCTCGTCACGCTGGCCCGGCGCCACCGCCATATTGGCCGGCAATTCCTCGAAACGGCTGCCTTCGAGTACGCCGAAGGAAATCTCCATCAGCCGCACGTCGTACTGCACTTCGGGCAGGTGCTGGGAAAAGCCCAGGCGCACCCGCTCCATGGTTTCGCGGGTGCGGCCCAGGGGCGAGGCATGCCACTCGAAAGCCTGCGGATCGAGCCCGCGCGCGGCAAACAGCGCCGCCAGCGTCCGGCCATTATTGTTGGCCTGGCCGCGGCCCTTGTCGTTGAGGGGGATATCCTTGCGCCCCTGATAGCGGCGTTCGGCGTTCCAGGGCGTTTCACCATGCCGGATGAAATAGATTTCCGGCCAGACAAGGGCAGTCATCATGCCTCCAGCGCCATCTTTCCGGCGCGTCCAGAGTGGAAGGAATCCGGCTTATTCGCCGGCGTTCGGGTCGTCGAGCAGCTTCATGCCGACCACGTTGAAGCCAGCGTCGACATAATGGATTTCCCCGGTGACGCCGCCGGCCAGGTCCGAGAGCAGATAGGTGGCCGCGCCCCCGACATCGTCGATATCGACATTCTTGCGCAGGGCCGAATTGGCCTCCTGCCAGTGCAGCATGTCTCTGAGGCCCGAAATGCCCGAGGCGGCAAGCGTCTTGATGGCGCCGGCGGAGATGGCGTTGACGCGGATGCCCTTCTTGCCCATGTCGACGGCGAGATAGCGCACCGAGGCTTCCAGCGCCGCCTTGGCCACGCCCATCACATTATAGTTCGGCACATATTTGACCGCGCCGTAATAGGTGAGCGTCAGCAGCGCCCCACCGGGGGTCATCAGCGCCTCGGCGCGCTTGGCCACGGCGGTGAAGGAATAGACCGAGATATCCATGGTCAGGGCGAAATTGTCGCGGCTGGTCTCGATATAGCGCCCTTCCAGCTCGTCCTTGTTGGAAAAGCCGATGGCATGGACGACGAAATCGAGCCCACCCCATTTTTCCTTGATCTGGCGGAAGGTCTCGTCCATCGCCGCTTCATTAGTCACGTCGCATTCGACCAGGAAGTCCGAGCCCACTTCGGCGGCCAGCGGCTCGACGCGGCGCTTGAGCGCCTCGCCCTGGTAGGAAAAGGCCATTTCGGCGCCCTGGGCATGCAATTGCTTGGCGATGCCCCAGGCGATGGAGCGGTTATTGGCCAGGCCCATGATGAGACCGCGCTTGCCTGCCATCAATCCGGTGGCCATTGCTTTTTATCCCTTGCTGGAGTCGTTGCGCCGGTTGTGGCACATGGGAAGGCATAGGGGCAAGTTCGCCGCCCCGCAAATGCCCGCCAGCCTCCGGTTTTCCCATGCCCCTTTCGTCCCAAGCCATCCTTGCCCAGCTCACCGCCCTTGTCGGCCCCGAAAGCGTCATCGGCGAGGTGGAGAAAATGGGGGCATGGCTCAACGAGCCGCGCCGCCGCTTTCACATCCCGGCCGCCGCCGTGGTCCGCCCCGCCACTGTCGAGCAGGTGCAGGCCATTGCCCGCTGGGCCAATGCGGCCGGGGTGGGCCTCATTCCCCAGGGCGGCAATACCGGCCTTGTGGGGGCGCAGGTGCCGTTGCGCGGCGACGAGGTGATCGTCAGCCTTGCCCGGCTCGATCGCATCCGCGCCATCGATGTCGCCGCCGGCACCATGACGGCCGAGGCCGGGGTGATCCTGGAAACCGCCCACGCCGCCGCCGAGGCCGAAAACACCATTTTCCCGCTCTGGCTGGCCTCGCAGGGCTCGGCCCGCATCGGGGGCGTGCTGTCCTCCAATGCCGGCGGGGTCAATGTGCTCGCCTATGGCAATGCGCGCGAATTGACCATGGGCGTCGAGGCGGTGCTGGCCGATGGGCGGCTCTATCGGGGCCTCAATTCGCTCAAGAAGGACAATACCGGCTACGACCTCAAGGACTTGCTGGTCGGGGCCGAGGGCACGCTGGGCATCATCACCGCCGCGACGCTGAAAATCTTCCCCAAGCCCGAGGATTACGAAACCTGCCTCGTCAATCTCACCGGCCCCGAGGCGGCGCTGGATCTCTTCCAGATGCTGCGGGCGCGCATCGGGGGCCGGCTCAACGCCTTCGAGATCGTGCCGGCCATCGGGCTCGACATGCAGTTGCGCCACGGCTTTCTCGACCGCGACCCCACCGCCGGCCCCTCCCCCTGGTATGGGCTGGTCGAGGTGTCGCGCATGCAAGGAAGCGAGCCCGGCGCGCTGATGGACGCCATCGAGGCGGCCTTTGGCACGGGGATGATCGAGAATGCCGTCTTCGCCGAATCGCTGGAGGAGCGCACCCGCATGTGGGCCTTCCGCGAGCAGATGAGCGAGGTGCAGTCGAGGGAAGGTGCCTCGATCAAGCATGACGTTTCGGTGCCCATCGCCGCCGTGCCGCGCCTCATCGCCGAGGGCAGCGCCGCCGCGCTGCGCCTTTGCCCCGGCATTCGTCCGGTGCCGTTCGGGCATATGGGCGATGGCAATATCCACTTCAATTTCAGCCAGCCCGCCGGGGCCGATCCCAAGGCCTTCATGGCCCAATATGACGAGGCCATGCACGAGGCGATCTATGAGGTGGTGTTGCGGCTGGGCGGTTCGATTTCGGCCGAGCACGGCATCGGCCAGCTCAAGACCGGCCTGCTCAGGCAGGTGAAGGACCCCGTTGCGCTGGAGATGATGGCCGCCATCAAGACCGCGCTCGACCCCAAAGGCATCCTCAACCCCGGCAAGATGCTGGGCTGATAGCGCTCCCCGGTCACACCCATGTGCGTTCTTGCGCCGGGAGCGGGGCCGCCCCATCTATCGCCCATGCTTGACGATATCGAATTCCTCGACGACGCCACCCGCCCGCCGGCGCAGAAGCTCGAAGGGCTGCGGCCCGAGCAGCGCGCGGCCGGCGAACACCTCAAACAGATCCACGATCATCTGCGCCACAATATGGTGGTGCTGGGCCAGCTCATCGAGCGCGCCAATGCCGGCTCGGTGACGCCGGCCGAGATCGCCGCCGAGACCGGCGATCTGGCCATGGTCGCCAATTTCCGCCGCTTCGGCAATCTGTGCGGGCAATATTGCCAGTTCGTGCACACCCATCATTCCATCGAGGACGCGCATCTGTTTCCGGCGCTGGCCCAGCAGGGCCCGGCCTTCAAGGCCATCGCCGACCGGCTGCAAGCCGAGCATGTGGTGGTGCACGAGTTGCTGATCCGCCTCATCGACGCCCTCAACGCGCTCGCCGCCGAGCCTACCCCGCAGCGCTTCGCCGACACCAAAACCGTCTATCATGCCCTCGAAAAAGTCCTCCTCTCCCATCTGGGCTACGAGGAAGACGCCATGGGCGACGCGCTGGGCTATTTCGGCATCATGTAGAGGGAGCCTCTCAGAACAGGCTCATCTGCCCGCTTCTGGGCGGCGGCGGCGCCGGCTTTTCCAGCGTCACCGCCTCGATCAGGCCGGGATCGTCGTCGCGGGCGGAATTGACCCGGCGCGAGACGGGGTGAAACTTCAGCGCCCCGTCCGCCAGAGGCAGGGCCAGTTGCGCCGCCTCGCGCGCGCGCACATTGGCCCCGTCCAGCCAGGCCTCGATGGCCTCGCCCTCCAATATGGCCGGCATGCGGTCATGCACCACCGACAATTGCCCATTGGCCGGCACGGTGAT
>NZ_JAUCDN010000108.1:0-9954 GCF_034675085.1 Devosia sp. | reverse complement strand
CCCGCTTGTGCCGTGGGGGTGGGTGCCCCGGGTATCTGGCCCGGGGGCAGCGCCGGTGGCAAGAAAAAAGGCCCGGGGATTTCCCCCGGGCCTTTCGGTTTCATCCAAATCGCCTCAGCCCAGATGCGCCAGCACGGCCAGGAGCAGCAGGGCGACGATATTGGTGATCTTGATCATCGGGTTGACGGCGGGGCCCGCCGTGTCCTTGTAGGGATCGCCGACGGTATCGCCGGTGACGGACGCCTTGTGGGCGTCCGAGCCCTTGAGGTGCTTGACCCCATGGCTGTCGGTGAAGCCGTCCTCGAAGCTCTTCTTGGCATTGTCCCAGGCGCCGCCGCCGGCGGTCATGGAAATGGCGACGAAGAGGCCGGTGACGATGACGCCCATGAGCATGGCGCCCAGGGCCGAGAAACCGGCGGCGGGGCCGGCAATCCAGGTGATGACGAAGAAGACCACGATGGGGCTGAGCACCGGCAGCAGGCTCGGCACGATCATTTCCTTGATCGCGGCGCGGGTCAGCATGTCCACGGCCCGGCCGTAATCGGGCTTTTCCGTGCCGGCCATGATGCCCGGCTTCTCCTTGAACTGGCGGCGCACTTCCACCACCACCGCTTGCGCGGCGCGGCCCACGGCGGTCATGCTCATGCCGCCGAAGAGGAAGGGCAAAAGCCCGCCAAAGAGCAGGCCGACCACGACATAGGGATCGGCCAGCGAGAAGGTGAGCGCGCCCATGCCCGAGAAGATGGCGGGGGCGTCGGGCAGGTTGGCGAAGTAGATCAGGTCCTGCGTATAGGCGGCGAACAGCACCAGCGCGGCCAGGCCGGCCGAGCCGATGGCATAGCCCTTGGTGACGGCCTTGGTGGTGTTGCCCACTGCGTCCAGCGCGTCGGTATTGTGGCGCACCGAGGCGTCGAGCCCGGCCATTTCGGCAATGCCGCCGGCATTGTCGGTGACGGGGCCGAAGGCGTCGAGCGCTACGACGATGCCGGCGAGCGCCAGCATGGTGGCGACGGCAAAGGCGATGCCGAACAGGCCGGCAAGGTTATAGGTGACGATGATGCCGGCGATGATGACGATGGCCGGCAGGGCGGTGGATTCGAGCGAGACCGCCAGGCCCTGGATGACGTTGGTGCCATGGCCGGTGACCGAGGCCTCGGCGATGGAATTGACCGGGCGGCGGTTGGTGCCGGTGTAATATTCGGTGATGATGATGATCAGCCCGGTGATGACCAGACCGGCCACGCCGCACCAGAACAGGCTCCAGGGGGTGAAGGTCTTGTCGCTGGCTTCGATCACCACGCCCATGTCGCCGAAGATCAGCCAGAGCACCGGCAGCAGGGCGATCAGCGAGAGCACGCCGGTGGCGATGATGCCCTTGTAGAGCGCGCCCATGATGTTGTTGTCGGCGCCCAGCTTGACGAAATAGGTGCCGATGATCGAGGTGACCACGCAGGCGCCCCCGATGGCGAGCGGCAGCACCATGCCGATGAGCTTATAGGCCTCGGGCAGGATGATGGCGGCCAGCACCATGGTGGCGACGATGGTGACCACATAGGTCTCGAACAGGTCCGCCGCCATGCCGGCGCAGTCCCCGACATTGTCGCCCACATTGTCGGCGATGGTGGCGGGGTTGCGCGGATCGTCCTCGGGAATGCCGGCCTCGACCTTGCCCACCATGTCGCCGCCCACATCGGCGCCCTTGGTGAAGATGCCGCCGCCCAGACGGGCGAAGATGGAAATCAGCGAGGCGCCGAAGCCGAGCGCCACCAATGCATCGATGACCACGCGGCTGGTGGGGGCGAAACCGAGGAACTGCGTCAGCACGATGAAATAGAGCGCCACGCCCAGCAGGCCCAGCCCCGCCACCAGCATGCCGGTGACCGCGCCGGACTTGAAGGCGAGATCGAGCCCCTTGCCGAGAGAGCCCACGGCGGCCTGGGCGACGCGCACATTGGCGCGCACCGACACGTTCATGCCGATGAAGCCGGCGGCGCCCGACAGCACCGCGCCGATCAGGAAGCCGATGGCGGCATAGATGCCCAAGAGCACGAAGGCGGCGACCAGGATGACCGCGCCGACAATGGAAATGGTGGTGTATTGGCGCTTGAGATAGGCCGAGGCCCCCTCGCGCACGGCCGCCGAAATCTCCTGCATGCGGGCGGTGCCGGCATCGGCGGCAAGTAATTGTTGAGTGGTGATTACGCCATAGACGATAGACAGACCGCCGCACAGGACGATCAGCCATAGTGCCAAAGTCATTCTTAGTCCCTCTAGGTTTCCTCCGGGGACTTACCATCGGGCCGGCCGGCCCCTCTTGCCGGCTAGAGCGCCGGGCGATCCGATAAAATCGGATCGAGCGCTCTATCTGTTTGTTGTGGCATCGGATTCGTCCGAAAACCGCTTCGCACTTTTCGGTCCGATGCCTAACAGGCGACCACGATCAAGCCCCTCCGAAGCCGAGCTTAGCGGGATTGACTGGTTAAGCAATGGAAAATGCGTCGAGCCTGTGCGCCAGAGCCGGGCCGTCCCCGGCGATGGAAACGGTCTTGAGCCGCGAAGTCTGCCCGCTGGTGAGCGCCATGGAGGAGCGCGGCACGGAAAGGGCTTTGGCCAGAAGCGCCAGCACGGCGGCATTGGCCTTGCCGCCATCGGGCACGGCGCGCACCCGCACGCGCAGCACCGCCCGCCCGTCATCGCGGATCTCGACGCCCTCGACGGCGTCGCGCCCGGCATTGGGGGTGACGCGCAGATAAAGGCTCAGCCCCTCGGGGCCGAGCCGGTAGCAGGCGGGCAAGGCTCAGTAGAGCCGCAGCATGCGCGGCAGGTCGTTGGCGATGAAGGATTGCAGGAAGAAGATGATGATGAACACGATGATGGGCGAAAGATCCATGCCGCCCATGGGGGGGATGAGGCGGCGGATGGGCCGCAGGATCGGCTCGGTGATGGAATTGACCGCGCGCCAGACCGTGTCGACGAAGGCATTGCGGGTGTTGATGACGTTGAACGCGATCAACCAGCTCATGATGATCATGATGAGGAACACCCACCAGACCAGGGAAAGAATGATGGAGAGGGTCTGCAGGATGGCGATCATGGCGGCCTTGAATCCTTGTGGCTGTCAGCGTCCCTATTTAAGGGCCGTTGCAAACGGCAACAAGGCCCGGACGCACAATAGTCGAGGCCCCGCTCCGGGTCGCACGGAACGAGGCCCCAATGACTGACATCCGGTACGCAATACATCAAAACCCGGACACCGGCTTCAATGCAGGAAGCGTGCCAGTCGGGCCGGGCCCGCAATCGCGGGGGCAAAGATTAAGGCCTTGTGAATATTCGCATTTCGGGGCCGCTCCTGCCTTGCAGAATGCAAGGGCCTCGCATTCTGCAAAAGCTCAGGCCGGCTTGCGGGCCGGCTTCCAGGTGAAGACGCGGTAGAGATAGACCAGCACGACCAGGGCCAGAACCAGATAGCTCAGCGGGTCGAGCACCACCTCGATGATCTCGTAATGCTCGTGCAGCAGAAAGCCGGCGCTGGTGAGGAACAGGTTCCAGACCAGGGCGCCCGTGCCCGAGGCGATCAGAAAGACCGGCAGGGGCATGCGGGAAAGGCCGGCGGGGATGGAGATGAGCGTGCGGATGAGCGGGATGAGCCGGCCGAACAGCACGATGATGGGGCCGAAGCGCCCGAACCAGGCCACGGCCACGTCGATCTCGTCGGCATTCATGGCCATGAAGCGTCCGAAGCGGTCGGCCAGCAGGCGCACCCGCTCGAGCCCGAACAGCCGCCCGGCAAAATACCACGGCAGCATGCCGGTGACCGCGCCGATGGTGGCGGCGGCCAGCACGCCGAGGAAATCGAGATCGCCATTGGCGGCGGCAAAGCCGGCAAAGGGAATGATGAGTTCGGACGGAATCGGGGGAAAGATCGATTCCGCCAGCATGACCAGGAAGATGCCGAGATAACCCAATTCGGAAATGGTCTGGATGATCCAGTCGGTCATGGCGCAGCCTCAAATAGCACTCTGTGTCGTCCCCGCGAAGGCGGGGGGCCCATCCCGAGGTCTACAGGCGTCCGGTGAACGTGGCGTTATCTCAGGATGGGTCCCGGCTCAAGGCCGGGACGACATCGTGATCGTCGCCCCTTCAGGCCGATTTGGCGGCGCGGCTCTGCTTCTTGCGCTCGTTGGGGTCGAGCCAGATCTTGCGCAGGCGGATGGATTTGGGCGTCACCTCGACATATTCGTCGTCGGCGATATAGCCCAGGGACTGCTCCAGCGTCAGCTTCTTGGGCGGGGTGAGGCGCACCGCCTCGTCCTTGGAGGTGGTGCGGATATTGGTGAGCTGCTTGCCCTTGAGCGCGTTGACCTCGAGGTCGTTGTCGCGGGAGTGCTCGCCGATAATCATGCCCTCATAGATATCGACGCCGGCATCGATCATGATCGGGCCGCGATCCTCGAGGTTCCACAGGGCGAAGGCCACCGACTGGCCGGTGCCGTTGGAGATCATCACGCCGGTGCGCCGCCCGCTCAGCTCGCCCTTATAGGGCACGAAGGAGTGGAAGAGCCGGTTGAAAATGGCGGTGCCGCGCGTGTCGCTCAAAAGCTCGGCCTGGTAGCCGATGAGCGAGCGGGTGGGGACCAAAAGGCGCAGGCGGGTGCGGCCGATGCCGGAGGGGCGCATATCGGTCAACTCGCCCTTGCGCTCGGTGAGCTTCTGCACCACGGCGCCGGTATGCTCGTCATCGACGTCGATGATGACTTCCTCGACCGGCTCCATCTTCACCCCGTTCTCTTCCTTGAAGAGGACTTTCGGGCGGCCGATGGTCAGCTCGAACCCTTCGCGGCGCATGTTCTCGATGAGCACGGCGAGCTGGAGTTCGCCGCGGCCGGCGACGTCGAAGCTGTCATTGTCCTCGCCGGGGGTGACGCGGATGGCGATATTGCCCTCGGCCTCGCGCATCAGGCGTTCGCGGATGACGCGGGACTGCACCTTGTCGCCCTCGCGCCCGGCCAGGGGACCGTCATTGATGCGGAAGGTGACCGAGAGGGTGGGCGGGTCGATGGGCTTGGCGGCCAGGGGCGTGGTCACCGAGGGCAGGGCGATGGTGTCGGCCACGGTGGCGGTTTCCAGCCCGGCAATGGCGACGATGTCGCCGGCGACGCCCTCCTCGATCGGGTTGCGGTCGAGCCCGCGGAAGGCCAGCACCTTGGAGACGCGGCCCTTCTCGACGACCTTGCCGTCGCGGCTCAGCGCATGGATGGCATCGCCGGCCTTGATGCTGCCCGAGTGGATGCGGCCGGTGAGGATGCGCCCCAGGAAGGGATTGCGCTCGATGGTGGTGACCAGCATGCGGAAGGGGCCTTCCTCCACCCGGGGCTCGGGTACGTGTTCGATCACCTTGTCGAGCAGCGGCCCCAGGCTTTCGCGGGCGCCGCCCGGCTCATTGGCCATCCAGCCCAGCTTGGCGGCGCCGTAGAGCACGGGGAAGTCGAGCTGTTCGGGGGTGGCGTCGAGCGCGATGAACAGATCGAAGATCTCCTCGAGCACTTCCAGGTGACGCTCGTCGGACTTGTCGATCTTGTTGATGGCAACGATCGGGCGCAGGCCCTGGGCCAGCGCCTTGGAGAGCACGAATTTGGTCTGCGGCATCGGGCCTTCGGCCGCGTCCACCAGCAGCACCACGCCATCGACCATGGACAGGATGCGCTCCACCTCGCCGCCGAAATCGGCGTGACCGGGCGTGTCCACGATATTGATGCGGGTGTCCTTGTACAAAAGCGAGGTCACCTTGGCCAGGATAGTGATGCCGCGCTCGCGCTCGATGTCGTTGGAATCCATGGCGCGTTCCTCGACGCGCTCGTTCTCGCGGAAGGAACCGGACTGCTTGAGCAGCACGTCGATCAGCGTGGTCTTGCCGTGGTCGACGTGGGCGATGATGGCGATATTGCGCATAGACATGAAAGGGTCCGCCTTCTCGTGCATGATCCACAAAACCGCCCCACGGGAGCGCGCTCGGGTGGGCGGGGAAGAGCAAACCATGCGGTATGAATGCGCCGGGGCCGAAACGGGGAGGCCCGGCAGGGTCGGGCGCTGCATAGCGCAACGGGGCCCAATCCACAAGGTTTGTCTCCGCAAGGCGGGGTTGCATCCTGCCGGGACCGGTAAGCCTAAATTAACCATGTTTGTCGAAACTGAGTGAAATCAGTGACTTAGCATGGTGGTGAGAATGATCGGCCGCTGTTTGAGTGGATGCATGCTCGTCCTGGCGTTCACCGTTACGGCTGGCGCGGCCGATTACGCCGGCGCCTCCCCTCCGATGCCGCTGCGCCCATCCTATGAAATCACCGCCGGCGGAGACTGGAGCGGCGCCTCTATCGGGGTCCATATCGGCCAGGGTTGGGGGCAGGCCGGCAATGACTGGGCAAGTCCCCCCGGCTATGGCTGGACGCCGGACGGCGCCATGGACTACCGCAGCCTGGCCGGCGGCGTGCAGGCCGGCTATCAGCGGCAGGTCGAGCAGGTTGTTCTCGGTGTCGAGGCCGATGTGAGCCTGGCGCGCCTGCTGGCCGATGACGCCGCGTTCGAAGGCCGGCTGAACGAGATGGAAATCGACGCCCTGGGCACGTTGCGCGGGCGCTTGGGCTGGGCCGCCGACGCGGTGATGATCTATGCCACGGCCGGCCTGGCCGCCGCCCGCTTCAGCAAGGGCGATGCCGGCAATGAGCGGGGCACGCCGCAACTGGCCACCGGCTGGGCCCTGGGCGGGGGCGCCGAATTGGCCGTCACCGATGCCCTGAGCCTGCGCGCCGAATATCTGCATGTGCGGCTGGGCGACGTCACCAGCCCGCTTTTCGTCGGCGGCGCCGGCTATCTGCACCGCGCCAATGCCCCGACGGTCAATCTGCTGCGCATCGGCGCCAATTACCGCTTCTAGAGCGTTTCCAGGAAAAGTGGATACCGGTTTTCCGGTTCGCAAACGCGATAAAACAAACACTTAGAGCGTTTCGCCTTTGATCCGAGACGGTCTTTCTTCACCTCTCCCCCAAAGGGAGAGGGGACGAAGGAGCCGATGCTTCCGAACAAACGTGAAATATTCTCAAGCGTGTCGCGATCTTCCAGATTCGCGTGATGGCGTGCCCCAGGAAACCTGACCCCTCCGGGCGATCAGGACGCCTTCTTGCGCGCTGCGGCGGTGTTGGAATGGAGCAGACTCGCCAGCGCGGGCGGCGGCAAAGGCGGGGAGAACAGGAATCCCTGCACCTCGGAGACGCCCTGCGCCCGCACAAGATCGAGCTGTTCCTCGGTCTCCACCCCCTCGGCGGTGGTGGACATGCCCAGGGACTGGCCCAGCCCGATCACCGCCTTGATGATGGCCTGGCTGTCGCCGCGACTGGTCAGGTCGCGCATGAAGGAGCGGTCGATCTTGATCTTGTCGAAGGGGAAGGAGCGCAGATAGGAGAGCGAGGAATAGCCGGTGCCGAAATCGTCCATGGAGATGCGCACGCCCATGGCGCGCAGATCGTGCAGCACCTTGAGGTTGGTGTCGTTCTCGGCCAGCAGCAGGGATTCGGTGATTTCGAGCTCGAGGCGGGTGGGGGCGAGCCGGGCCTCCTTGAGCGCGGCCTGCACCACGTTGAGCAGGTCGCGGCTCTTGAACTGGATGGGCGAGAGATTGACCGCCACCCGCACATCGCCCGGCCAGCTCGCCGCAGTGCGGCAGGCCTCGCGCAGCACCCATTCCCCGATGGCCACGATCAGCCCGGTTTCCTCGGCGATGGGGATGAACTCCACCGGGGAGACGGTGCGCCCCTCGTGATCCCAGCGCAGCAGCGCCTCGACGCAGGTCACCCGGTTTTCCCGCAGGCCCAGCAGCGGCTGGAAGACCAGACGCAACTCCCCCCGCTGCAGGGCCATGCGCAGCCCCGCCTCGATGGAGCGGCGCATCTGCAAATCGGCATCCATGCCCGCTTCGAAGAAGTGATAGGTCGAGCGCCCCTCGCTCTTGGCCCGGTAAAGCGCCAGGTCGGCATTCTTGACCAGCGCGTCGGTCTTGACCCCGTCGCCGGGACCGATGGCGATGCCGACGCTGGCGCCGATCTCGATCTGCTGGCCGCCGATCAGCATGGGGGTGCCGATGGATTTGATGATGCGGTCGGCCACCCGCGCCGCGTCGGCGGCGCTGTCGATGGGGCGCATGAGCAGGGCGAACTCGTCCCCGCCCAGGCGCGCCAGCACGTCGGTCTCGCGCGTCGTGCCCCAGAGCCGGGCCGAAGCCTGCTTGATGACCTCGTCGCCCACCGCATGGCCCAGCGTGTCGTTGACGGCCTTGAAATGGTCGAGGTCGATATAGAGCACCGCCGCCATCTCGCCCCGGCTGAGACCGGCCTCGGTCTTGGCCATCTGTTCGAGAAATTCGATACGGTTGGGCAGGTCGGTCAGGGCGTCGTGGCGGGCCAGATGGCGGATGCGGGCCTCGTTCTGGCGCTGCTCGGTAATGTCCTCATGGGTCGAGACCCAGCCGCCATCCTTCATCGGATGGTGCTGCATCATGATGGTGCGGCCATTGAGCTCGTGGATGTTCTTGCCATATTCGCGCCGGGCGATGACGTCGCGCCGCCAGGCGATATAGTCCTCGCGCGTGCCGCCGGCGCTCATGCCCATGTCGAACAGATGGCTGAGAATGTCCTCGAGCTGGGTGCCGGGCTTGAGCAGCTCGACGGGAAGATTGTAGATGCGCGCATAGGGCTCGTTGCAGATGACCAGGCGGCCCCTGGCGTCCATCATGCACAGGCCCTGGGAGATGTTGTTCACCGCCGCGTCGAGCCGGATATTCTGCCGCTCCAGCTCCAGCTTGCGCTTCTGCATGGTCTCGGCGCGGGCGATCTCGTCGGTGATGTCCTCGTGGGTGATGACCCAGCCCAGCCCCTCGGAATAGATATGGCCGGTTTCGATGGTGCGCCCGCCATTGACCACCTCGCGGCTCCTGGTGCGCGTGCCGCTGCGGTTGGACAGCAGGTGGGCGGTATAGGCCTCATAGAAATCGGTGACGCTCTGGCCCTCGTGATTGCCCAGGCTGAGCGAAAGCTGCACCACCTCCTCGAGGCTCATGCCGCGATGGATGGCATCCCGGGCAAAGCCATATATGTCGCGGTAGCGCTTGTTCCACATCACCAGGCGGAACTGCGGCGACCAGACGCAGAAGCCATAGGGAATGTTCTCGAGCGCAGCATCGAGCAACAACGCTTCGGCCATCTCGCTCAAGCTGCCCGACCCCTCGGCCTGCACGCGACACCTCCCCTCGTGGGCCGCACAGGACGGCCGGGGCAAAGCTAGGGCGGTTCGCGTTAATGAGGGATTAAGTGAGGGACCGGAAAATATTTCCGGCGCTGAAACGGCGACCCCGGCGCGGTGCGCCGGGGTCCCCAGGCTCAGCGGCGGGCGCGGGCGTGGCGCGCCGCCCAGGTCGTGAGCCCCAGCCCGTTGAGGCGGATGAAGCCTTCGGCGTCCTTGTGGTCATAGGCCACGGCGCCTTCCTCGAAGGTGACGAGGTCTTCCGAATAGAGGCTATAGGGGGAGGTGCGGGCGACCACATTGGCCGAGCCCTTGAAGAGCTTGACCGTGACCTCGCCGGCCACGAATTCCTGGCTCTTGTCGATCAGGGCCTGGAGCATTTCGCGCTCGGGCGAATACCAGAAGCCGTTATAGATCAGCTCGGCATATTTGGGCATCAGCTCATCTTTCAGATGGGCCGCGCCGCGATCGAGCGTGATCGATTCGATGCCGCGATGGGCATGCCAGAGCACGGTGCCGCCAGGGGTCTCGTAGACGCCGCGCGACTTCATGCCGACGAAGCGGTTCTCCACCAGGTCGAGCCGCCCCACGCCATGCCTGCCGCCCAGCTCGTTGAGCTTTTCGAGCAGGCTTGCCGGCGAGAGCTTCACCCCATTGACCGAAATC
>NZ_JAUCDN010000107.1:0-10011 GCF_034675085.1 Devosia sp. | reverse complement strand
GGCGACAGCAAGGTCTATATCGACCTCAGCTTCTACGACCAGTTGCGCGACCAGTTCGGGGCGCCGGGCGATTTCGCCCAGGCCTATGTGCTGGCCCATGAGGTGGGTCACCATATCCAGAATCTCACCGGGGTGCTGCCGGAATTCAACCGCCGCCGCCAGGCCATGAGCGCCACCCAGGCCAATGCCTATTCGGTGCGGGTGGAATTACAGGCCGATTGCTATGCCGGCGTCTGGGCCAATTATGCCGGGCAGGAGGATTTGCTCGACAATGGCGATATCGAGGAAGCCCTCAACGCCGCCGAGCAGATCGGCGACGACACGCTGCAAAAGCGCATGCAGGGCTATGCCGTGCCCAAGACCTTCAATCACGGCACCTCGGCGCAGCGCAAAACCTGGTTCGAACGTGGCTACCGCTCCGGCAACCCAGCCGATTGTGATACGTTCTCGGGAAGTATCTGACGCGGTTCAGCGTTCAACCGAGCCATCCGCCAGCACCATGTCATGCTGGCGGAGGCCGGCATCCATCCTGAAGGCTACCCCCGCCATTGATGTGCGGGAGAGCATGTGGAGACGGTTTCCGGCTCGAGGCCGGGATGACGCCGTGCCTGGGAACGGATCGTGCCGTTCAGGCCGCCGAAGCGCCCGATTCGGGCTGCTGCTCGATACCCTTCTGGGCGCGGATGTGGTTGAGGAAGCGCGTGAACAGATAATGGCTGTCGCGCGGGCCCGGGCTGGCCTCGGGGTGGTATTGCACCGAAAAGATCGGCTTGCCGTCGACGCTGAGGCCGGCATTGGAGCCGTCGAACAGCGAGATATGGGTTTCGGTGATGCCGGCGGGCAGGCTGGCCTTCTCCACCGCGAAGCCATGGTTCATCGAGGTGATCTCCACCTTGCCGGTAGTCAGGTCCTTGACCGGATGGTTGGCGCCGTGATGGCCCTGATGCATCTTGGCGGTGGTGCCGCCCAGGGCCAGGCCGAGGAGCTGGTGGCCCAGGCAGATGCCGAAAACGGGCTTGCCGGTCTCGATCAGCTTCTTGATGGTGGGAACGGCGTATTTGCCGGTCGCGGCCGGGTCGCCCGGGCCGTTGGACAGGAAAATCCCATCGGGATTATGGGCGAGGATTTCGGCGGCTGTCGCCGTCGCCGGAACGATGGTCACGCGCGCGCCCTGATCGGCCAGGCACCGTAGGATATTGCGCTTGGCGCCATAGTCGATGGCCACGACATGCAGGTCGGAATTTTCGAGACGCCCATAGCCCTTGTTCCATTCCCAGCCGGTCTGGTCCCACTGGCCGGTCTGGGTGGAAGTGACTTCGCCCGCCAGGTCCAGCCCTTCCAGGCCAGGGAAGACTTTGAGTTCGGCCAGAATCGAGGCTTCATCGAACAGGCCGGTCGGCTCATGGGCAATGACGCCATTGGGCATGCCATGCTCGCGGATGCGGGCGGTCAGGGCGCGAGTGTCGATGCCGGTAATGCCGATAATATTGCGCTTCTTGAGCCAGGCGTCGAGTTTTTCGGCGGCACGGTAATTGGACGGATTGGTGATGTCGGCCTTGAGCACGACGCCGCGGACGCCCGAGAGCGCGGCCATGTTGACCGTCTCGATATCCTCGTCATTGGCGCCGACATTGCCGATATGGGGGAAGGTGAAGGTGACGATCTGGCCCGCATAGGAGGGGTCGGTCAGCACCTCCTGATAGCCGGTCATGGCGGTGTTGAAACACACTTCGCCTGCGGCGTGCCCAATGGCGCCGATGCCGCGTCCCTCCAGTCGCGTCCCGTCTGCCAGGATCAGAAGAGCGGTCGCGGGGGGGTGCTGCCAGCCGGTCACGGTGGGCCTCCAAGGGTTGAAAGATGGTGGTTGAGGCTTCCCTTTAGAAGCCCGGAGGCGGCGGCGCAAGTGGCGTCGTCGGCTTATTACGCCTATATGGGGGCCATAAATTGCATAGCAAGAGGATGAAAGACCCATGCGCGAGATGTTCAGCGAGGGGCTCAAGACCGCGCTCAAGGCCCGCGACCAGCGGCGTACCGCGACCTTGCGGGCGATCACGGCGGCCATCAAGGACAAGGATATCGCCATCAGGCAGGAAAATCGCGGCCCCGCGACCAATGAGGAAATCCTGGCCATCGTGCAAAAGATGGTGAAGCAGCGCGAAGAGAGCTTCGCCATCTATGCGCAGGCGGGCCGGTCGGACCTGGCTACCATCGAAAAGGAAGAGATCGACATCCTCAACGAGTTCCTGCCCAAGGGCCTCACCGATGAGGAAGTGGAAGCGGCCATCGCCGCGGCCATTGCCGCGACGGGAGCCCAGGACCCCAAGGACATGGGCATGGTGATCGCCAGACTCAAGGCCGATTATCCGGGCCGGATCGATTTCGGCAAGGCGAGCGGCAAGGTGCGGACGGCTCTCGCCGGCTAGCCCGATCAGGCAATAAGGCGCAAGGGAGCGGTGGTCACGGTGTTGCGGCCGCTGTCCTTGGCTTTATAGAGGGCGTTGTCAGCCCGGTTGAGTACCGAGGAGAAGGTCTCTTCCGCCCCGCAGGTGGCCACGCCCACACTGGTGGTAGCGGAAATGGCCCCGCTTTCCAGCGGGGCAGGGCGTGATTCGAAGCTGGCGCGGACGGCTTCGGCGACGGCCTTGGCCCGTTCCAGCGTCATCGCCGGCAGAATGGCGCAGAATTCCTCGCCACCGATGCGGGCGGCCGTATCCTCGGGCCGCATGTTCTCGCGCAGTATGGCGGCGAAATGGGTGATGACGGCGTCGCCGGCGGCATGGCCGCGCAGATCGTTGATGCGCTTGAAATGGTCGATGTCGAACATCAGGATCGCCGTGCCGGTTTCGAGCCTTGCCGTATCGAAGCGGTCGAAAAGGGCGCGGCGGTTCAGCAGGCCGGTCATCGGGTCGGTCAGGGCTTCCTGGCGGTGGCGGCGCGTCGCCCGGGACTGGTTGAGGGTCAGCGAGAGCGCGCCGATGCCGGTGATGCCGACGATGATCATCAGCGAGTTGATTTCCTCGGCCCAGTTGCTGGGCGGCACATGCAGCACCATGCGACCTTCGAACATGAGCACGAGGGCGCAGGCGAGGAAAGAGACCCCGGTTCCGGCATAGAGCGCGGCCATGGCGGCCAGATGCAACGGGGCTTCAGCGCGCGCGCGCCAATATTGGGCGGCCGAGCCGAACATGGCGGCGGCGCAGGCCAGGTTGAGCACGATGGTGCCCAGCCCGGCATAGCCGAGCCGGAACGCCAGGCCCAGCGCCAGCACCGAGGTCAGCCAGACCGCCGCGATCATGGCGGTCGGCGCATGGCCGGTGCGGAACAGGCTGGCCCCCTGGTAGATGAAGCCCATGCCGGTCAGCAGCGCGGTGTAGGAGCCGATCTGCTGCCAGGTATTGAAGGGGTCCTCGCGTGTGCTGGTGGTGGAGAGCGCGGCGACCACGAAGATCATGCTCAGGGCCCAGCTCAGCATATGGGTGTCGCGGCGCGAACCCAGCCAGCCGATGATGAGCGTAATCATCAGGGCCGCGCTGGAAAACGCGATTGCCACCATCAATGTGCCGTTATCGATCATTGTGCGAGAGGCCGATCCGAATGTGGGCGTCACTATGCCGGACTTAACCGAAGGAAACCTTTCCGGCGGTTAGCTAAAGTGCGCATGGTAACCATGGCGTTAGTGTCGATGCGGGCTGTTTTATTTTCCTGCCATGGCTGGCCGGCCGCTGCGCAGGTCCAGCCGGTAGGAGAATGTGGCGACCAACGCAGCCAGGATCATGGCGCCGACGCCGATAAAGGGCAGGTTGCGGTAGCCGACGCCGGCTTCGAGCAGGCTCGAGCCCAGCACCGCGCCAATGGCGATGCCGATGTTGAAGCAGGACGGAATGAGCGCCGAAACGAAATTGGGCGCGTCCGACGCGGCCGCCAGGATGCGCGATTGCACGGGCGAACCGAAAGCGAAGTTGAGCCCGCCCCAGAACAGCACCGCGATGGCCATGACCAGCGGATAGGGGCTGACGAAATAGACCAATACGAAGGCCAGTGCCTGGGCCGACAGGATGGCGATCAGCGAGGGCATGAGCTTCCAGTCGGCCAGCCTTCCGCCGATGAAGACGCCGATGGTCGAGCCCACCCCATAGAGCAGCAGCACCCAGGGAATGCTCGTATTGTCGAGCCCGGTTACCTCCAGCAGCAGCGGCGCGATATAGGTGAACAGGCTGTATTGACCGACCATCACCAGCATGGCGATGAGCAGGGAGGTCGAGACCGCCTGCCGGCCCAGCGCCTTGATTTCGCGCAGCAAGCTGCCGCCGGTGCTCTGTGCGCCGGCACTTTTCGGCAAGAAGAGCGCGATGCCGAGCGTGGCCAGGAAACCCATGGCGCCGACTGCCCAGAAGGTGGCGCGCCAGCCGAAGGCGGTGCCGATGGCGGTACCGCCCGGCACGCCCAGAATGTTGGAGACGGTGAGGCCCGACAGGATGAGGGCCACGGCGAAGCCGCGCTTTTCGACCGGCACCAGATTGACCGCCACCACCGGGGCGATGCCGAAATAAACGCCGTGTACCACCGCGACGAGAACGCGGGCGACGAGCAGGAGCTCGAAGCTCGGCGCCAGGGCGCAGAGCGCATGGCCCAGGGTGAAGACGGTGCCGAGCGCGATGATGAGCGCCTTGCGCGAGAATTTCTTGGTCGCCAGCGTCAGCGCCGGCCCGCCAACGGCGATGCCGATGGCGTAGGCGGTGACCAGATAGCCGGCAATGGGCACGGAAATATCGAGCCCGGCGGCAACGTCGGGGAGCACGCCGGCGATGACGAATTCGGCCGTGCCGAAGGCGAAGGCGGCGAGAAACAGGGCAATGAGGGGAAGGAACATGAAAAACCGCCGCGCGCAGAGCTGGAGTGCGGTGCCTCTAACCATGGAAGCGGTTCGGCCGCAATCGACAACACGGCCGCCATGCGCGCCACAAGGGTGCTTGGCAAGGCGGTTGGCTGCGCTAGATTGAGGGCGACGCCATGGAGAGTCTGCCCGAGGAGGCGAACATGACTGTATCGGCCGAAATCAAGAAGCGGTTTGCGCTGGCCACGGCCTTGCGCGGGGTATTGATGCTGATTGCCGGGCTCTATGCCCTGCTGATGCCCGACGCGGCCTTCACCGTGCTGGTGCTGGCGGGCGGCATCCTGCTCATCGTCGATGGCATATTGGGGCTATGGAGCCTTACCTTCGGTGGCGGCAAGAGCGGTAATTACTGGTTCGACGTGGCGGGCAACGCGTTGTCCCTGATCCTGGGCGTGCTCATCGTCATCAGCCCGCTTCTGGCCACGGTGCTGACGGCGGCGTTCCTGGCGGGGCTTGTCGGCGTGGTGGCGCTGATCGTGGGCATCATGCAGATCGTGGTGGTGGTGCGCGAACGCGCCAGCTATGCCCGCATCTGGCCGGTGGTGCTCTCGGGCGCCTCCTATGTGCTGCTCGGCCTGGTCTTCCTCTTCTTCCCCCTGCTCACCGTCTCGATCAGCATCATGTTCGGCGGGGTCCTGCTGATCTTCTTCGCCTTCGGGCTCTTCGGCTGGGCCTGGCGGCTCTACAAGGCCAGCAAGGCGAGCTAATCGGACAGGTAGACCGTATCGATCCCCGCCACGCTTTCATCGAGCCGGTAGATTTCCGAATCTACCGGCAGGCTGAGTTCGATATTGCCGTAGGCATCCCAGCGCGCGCGCATCGGGGCATGGTTTCCGATCGAGGCGAAGCTGGCGGCGTCAAACGGCACCTCGTCGCCCGCCGGCACCAGGGCCGCCTGGCTGTTGGGCTCGGTGTTGCCGCAATCGCGCGAAAAGACCACCAGGTCATATTGTCCGTCCGGCGAGGTCAGGCGCTGGTTTTCCTCGACCACGCATTGAGGAATGAGGTCGGTCACGAACCACAGGGTGGCTCCGATGGCAATGGCGGGTCCCAGTGTCAGGGCCAGGAGAACGGCGATCGGCATCTTGCCGGAGCGGGCCATGGCAGCTTCCTTCTCGAAGAGGCTCAAACCTAAATGGTGACTTTAGGCGCGCAAGCCCCTAGTTAACACGCATGCGCTTTTCCGATCAGTTCCTGGATGAAATTCGTCAACGCCTGTCGATTACGCAGGTGGTGGGCGAATATGTGCTCTGGGACAAGCGCAAGAGCCAGCCGGCCAAGGGCGATATGTGGGCCTGCTGTCCCTTTCACGGCGAGAAGAGCCCCAGTTTCCACGCCGATGACCGGCGCGGTATCTACCATTGCTTCGGTTGCGGGGTGAGCGGAGACCATTTCCGCTTCCTCACCGAGAAGGCGGGCATGAGCTTTCCCGAGGCGGTGGAAAAGCTCGCCAACATGGCCGGCCTGCCCATGCCGGCGCGCGACGAGCGGGCGGAGAAGCGCGAAGCCGAGCGCAAGACGCTTTACGACGTTATGGAACTGGCCACCCAGTATTTCGAGGCGGCGTTGCAGGCCAATGTCGGCGCGCGGGCACGCGGCTATCTGCTCGATCGGGGCGTCTCGGTGCAGAGCCAGGCGCGTTTCCGCGTCGGCTTCGCTCCCGACAGCCGCAATGGGCTCAAGGAGCATCTGGCGGCAAATGGCGTTTCGGCGCAGGACATGATCGATACGGGGCTGGTGGCCAGCCGCGACGGCGACCCGCTCACCTATGATCGGTTCCGCAACCGCGTGATGTTTCCGATCAGCGATTTTCGCGGGCGCATCATCGCCTTTGGCGGGCGCGCCATGTCGGCCGACGTGCCGGCGAAATATCTCAATTCCCCCGAGACCGAGCTCTTCCACAAGCGGCAGACGCTTTATAACGGGCAGGGCGCCCGGCAGGGCGCGCGCGAGGGTAGCAGCGTCGTGGTGGTGGAAGGCTATCTCGACGTGATCGCGGCGGTTGCCGCCGGATTCGAGGGTACGGTGGCGCCTCTGGGCACGGCCATGACCGAGGAGCATCTGCAACTACTCTGGCGCATGAGCCCCGACCCGGTGCTGTGTTTCGATGGCGATAGAGCCGGCCTCAAGGCGGCCGAGCGCGCGGCCGATCTGGTGCTGCCCCATCTCAGGCCCGGCTTTACCGTGCGCATCGCTACCCTGCCCGAGGGGCAGGACCCCGACGACCTGATAAAATCGCAGGGACGGGGTGGGTTTGCCGATGTCATCGAGCGGGCGCGCAGCCTCTCCGATGTCATCTGGAGCATGGAAACCGGCGGTCTGGTGCCCGAAACGCCGGAGGCGCGGGCGGCCTTGCAGGCACGTCTGCGCGAGCGGGCCAATTCCATCCAGGACGGTTCCGTGCGCTTTCATTATGCACAGGCGTTCGATGAGAAGCTGCGTGCCTTTTTCGCGCCCATGCGCCAGAGCCGGTTCGAGCCGCGCGGCGGCGAGCGGCGCTACGGCCAGAGCGGGGCCTATGGCTATCCCGGGCGCGGTACGCCCCGGCTGGTGGTGAGTGACACGCTGCGCAATTCGCGCCTGCTCAAGCCCGGCGCCGTGATGGAGGCGACCCCACGCGAGGCCACCATCATCCTCAGCCTGGTCAATCACCCCATGCTGGTGGAAGACAAGTTCGAAGCCCTAGCGGCGCTGGATTTCGAAACGCCCACCGCCCAGAAGGTGCTTTCGGAAATCCTGGGGCTGGTTGTGCGCCATCACGATATTTCCAGCGACGATCTGCGCGCCGCCCTTGGCGTGCGGGGCCATGGGCCGGTGCTCGAAAAAATGAACGACACGCTGGTGCGCCAGGGCGTCTGGCAGGTGGCTTCCGAGATTGCCCTGACGGATGCGGAAACCGGATTGAGTCATGCCCTGGCCTTGCATAACAAGAAAGTTCAGCTAAATAGGGAACTCAAGGCAGCCGAAGCGGCGCTGGGCGAAGACCCGAGCGAAGAAACCTTTGAGAGGCTGCGGGATATCAAGAACCAGATTACCACTGTCGATGGCACAGAGGCATTGATCGAAGGTTTTGGTTCGCTATCGGGACGCGCGACGCGCAGCTTCTAGGGAAAAATCCCGGCGGCTGTGGGTACGCGCGGCTTTGCGTATGGTGATTGCGCAACGGAGCGAACCCGTCACGGACAATAGGCGTTAACGTCTCGGTGACGAAACCTTTACCTTGCCTTGAGGTGTCCCCACTTAAGCCTTACCCGGACCCGCGCGCTACGGGTTCCGACGGAGTACCAGATGGCCACGAAGGCAGCACCCAAGACCACCAAGGAAACCGAGAAGCCGGAAGCCGGCGCCCCAGAGGCGACGAATGACAGCCCGCTGCTCGACCTTTCCGATGCCGCGGTCAAGAAGCTCATCAAGATCGCCAAGAAGCGCGGCTATGTGACCTACGAAGAGCTCAATGCGGTGATGCCCTCCGATGAGGTCTCATCCGAGCAGATCGAGGACTTCATGTCCATGTTCTCGGACATGGGCATCAATGTCGTCGATGAGGACGAGGTCGAGGAGACCGAGGTCGAAAAGGACGAGGACGATCACGGCACCGAGGTCGCCGCTTCGAGCAGCAGCACCGCCGTCTCGACCACCTCCAACACCAAGGCCGGCTCGGACCGCACCGACGATCCGGTGCGCATGTATCTGCGCGAGATGGGCTCGGTCGAGCTTTTGAGCCGCGAGGGCGAGATTGCCATCGCCAAGCGCATCGAGGCCGGCCGCGAAACCATGATCGAGGGGCTATGTGAAAGCCCGCTCACCTTCCAGGCCATCATCATCTGGCGCGACCAGCTCGCGCAGGGCGAAATCCTGCTGCGTGACATCATCGACCTGGAAGCCACCTATGCCGGTCCCGACGCCAAGCAGGCGGCGCCCGAGATCGCGGTTGAGCGTCCGGCGGCCAAGCCCGAAGTGGTGGAGAAGGCCAAGCCTGCGCCCAAGAAGGCGTCTTCGTCCGATGACGAGGACGACTATGTGCCCGAGGAGCCGCAGGCCCCGCAGGACCCGGTCGAGGAAGACGACGACGAATTCGAGAACGCGCTGTCGCTCTCGGCCATGGAAGCCGAGCTCAAGCCGCAGGTGGTGGAGACATTCGACCGCATCGCCAATGCCTATGGGCAGATGCGCGAAATGCAGGACAAGCACGCCGAGGACCGCAGCGCCGTGGTTTCGGATGCCGAGACCAGCAAGCTTTCCGAGTTGCGCATGGCGGTGATTGCCGACGTCAAGTCGCTCTCGCTCAATGCCAGCCGCATCGAGAGCCTGGTCGAGCAGCTTTATGACATCAACAAGCGCCTGGTGAAGCTGGAAGGGCGCCTGCTGCGCCTGGCCGAAAGCTATGGCGTCAAGCGCGAGAAATTCCTCGAAAGCTATTATGGCCAGGAAGTGAACCCGGCCTGGGAAGCGAATCTGGCTCAATTTGAAGGCAAGGGCTGGGCCGAGTTCGCCCGCCGAGAAGCCGACACCGTCCGTGAGATTCGCGGCGACGTCGCCACGCTCGCCACCGAGACCGGCCTCAATATCGCCGAATATCGCCGCATCGTGCACAAGGTGCAGAAGGGTGAGCGCGAGGCGGCCATCGCCAAGAAGGAAATGGTCGAGGCCAATCTGCGCCTGGTGATTTCCATCGCCAAGAAATACACCAATCGCGGCCTGCAATTCCTCGATCTCATCCAGGAAGGCAATATCGGGCTGATGAAGGCGGTCGATAAGTTCGAATATCGCCGCGGCTACAAGTTCTCCACCTATGCCACCTGGTGGATTCGCCAGGCCATCACCCGCTCGATCGCCGACCAGGCGCGCACCATCCGCATTCCGGTGCACATGATCGAGACGATCAACAAGATCGTGCGCACCAGTCGCCAGATGCTGCACGAAATCGGGCGCGAACCCACCCCCGAGGAGCTCAGCGAGAAGCTGCAAATGCCCCTCGACAAGGTGCGCAAGGTGCTCAAGATCGCCAAGGAGCCGATCAGCCTGGAAACCCCGATCGGGGATGAAGAAGACAGCAATCTGGGCGATTTCATCCAGGACGTGAATGCGATCCAGCCGATCGATGCGGCGATCCAGTC
>NZ_JAUCDN010000106.1:0-10015 GCF_034675085.1 Devosia sp. | reverse complement strand
GACCTATGGCACCGCCATCCAGCTCGAAACCTCCGACGCCATCGTCATGCTCTGCACTCCGCGCTGAGCGTCCCAGCCACCCGACGCCCCCTTGATGGGGGAGGCCGACGGGTGGGGCTCTCCACCTCCTCCCAAACACGATGCGCCCTCAATCTGGTTGCAACAAAAAGGGCCCCGAACGGGGCCCTTTTCAAATCTGCGATCGGATCAGTCAGTGCTCGATGCCGGACCAGATCTTGCGCTTGGTGGCGTACATCAGGCCCGCGAAGAGCACGAGGAACAGCAGCACCTTGAAGCCGGTTTCCTTGCGGCTGGCCAGATGCGGCTCGGCGAGCCACATCATGAAGGCCGAAACGTCCTGAGAATACTGCTCCAGCGTCATCGGCACTTCGGCCTGACCCTCGGCAGCCTCGTAGCTGATCTGGTCGTCCGAGAGCGGCGGCGCCATGCCGATGGCGTGGCCGGCGAAGTAGTCGTTGTAATATTTGCCCTCGGCCAGCTCGAAATCTTCCGGCGCGGTGTCGGGCACATCGTCATGATAGCCGTTGAGCAGCGCGTGGATATAGTCCGGGCCACCTTCCTGATAGGCGGTGAAATAGTTGAAGATCCAGATCGGGAAGGGATCGCTCACGCCGCGGGCCTTGGCCAGGACGGAGAAATCGGGCGGCAGGGCGCCGCCATTGGCGTCGCGGGCATCCTGCTCGGTCGGGAACGGATCGGGCCAGCGATCGGCCGCGATGGCCGGGCGCACGCCGCCTTCGACGCTGGGATCGGCCACCTCGTATTCGGCGGCCAGCGCCTTGACCTGATCTTCCGAGAAGCTGGGACCGCCCGGCTCGCTCAGATTGCGGAAGGCCATGAGGCGCGCGCCGTGGCAGCTGGCGCACACTTCGCGGAACACCTGGAAACCGCGCTGGAGCTGGTTCTGGTCATAAGTGCCGAAAATGCCGGCAAAGGTCCAGTTCTGCCGCTCGGGATGGGCCGCGCCTTCGGCGGCCTGGGCCGCCGAGCCGCCGGCGGCAAGGCCGGCAACGAGGGCGAGCGTGGCGAGGATCGTCTTGGTCTTGATCATTTTTCCTGTCCCCTCCCTCACGCGTGAGCTTTGTTCTTTTCCAGAACGCTTTCCGAGATGCTGGTCGGCAGCGGCCGCGGCTTCTCGATGCGCCCCAGAACAGGCAGGATCACAAGGAAGTGGATGAAGTAATAGGCGGTGCAGATCTTGGCCAGCACCACATAGATGCCTTCGGCCGGCGCGGCGCCCAGATAGGTGAGGGCCACGAAGTTGATGATGAACAGCCAGTAGAACCAGCGGAACATGGGGCGGAAATTGCCCGAACGCACCTTGGACGTATCCAGCCAGGGCAGGAAGAACAGGATGAGGATCGAGCCGCCGAAGAAGATCACGCCGCCCAGCTTGGAATCGATGAACAGGATGTTGAAATCGATGGCGCGCAGGATGGCGTAGAACGGCAGGAAGTACCATTCCGGAACGATATGGGGCGGCGTCACCTGGGCGTTGAACTGGATGTAGTTATCCGGATGCCCCAGGATGTCGGGCGCAAAGAAGGCGAACCAGACGAAGGGGATGAGGAACAGCACCATGCCGAACGCATCCTTCATCGTGTAGTAGGGATGGAAGGGCAGCGTATCGCGCTTGTCCTTCACCTCGACGCCGATGGGGTTGTTATTGCCCGGAACATGCAGGGCCCAGATATGCAGTGCCACCACGGCGGCGATGACGAAGGGCAGCAGGTAATGCAGCGAGAAGAAGCGGTTGAGCGTGGGATTGCCCACCGAGAAGCCGCCGCGCAGCAGTTCCAGCAGCGGATTGCCGATGACCGGAATGGCCGCGAAGATATTGGTGATCACGGTGGCGGCCCAGCCCGACATCTGGCCCCAGGGCAGCACATAGCCCATGAAGGCAGTAGCCATCATCAGAAGGAAGATGATGACGCCCAGGATCCACAGCACCTCGCGCGGCGCCTTGTAGGAGCCGAAATACATGCCGCGGAAAATATGGACATAGACGGCGGCGAAGAACATCGAGGCGCCCACGGCGTGGAACGACTGGATCATGCGCCCGCCATTGACGTCGCGCCGGATATGCTCGACCGAGTCGAAGGCCATATCGATATGGGGCGTGTAATGCATCGCCAGGATGACGCCGGTGACGATCTGCACACCCAGGCACATGACCAGGATGGCACCGAACGTCCACCAGTAATTGAGGTTCTTGGGCGTCGGGAAATCCATCAGGTGCTCTTTGGAGAACCGGATGATCGGCAGGCGGTCATCGAACCATTTCTCGATGGCGCTTCCCGGCGTATAGGTCGAATGTTCTGACATCGGAAAAGCCCCCACTAACCGATCTGGATCAGCGTATCGCTGAGAAATTCATAAGGCGGCAACACCAGATTGGCGGGCGCGGGACCTTTGCGGATACGGCCGGCACTATCGTAGTGCGAGCCATGGCACGGGCAGAACCAGCCGTCGAAATCGCCGGCCTCGCCCACCGGCACACACCCCAGATGCGTGCAATTGGCGATCATCACCAGCCAGTCCTCATGACCGGGCTTGGTGCGCTCCTCGTCGGTGGCCGGGTCCTTGAGCTCGCTCAGGGGAACCGCCTTGGCCTCCTCGATCTCGGCCTCGGTGCGATGGCGCACGAACACCGGCATGCCGCGCCACATCACCGTGACCGACTGGCCCACGGGAATGGCGGAAATGTCGAATTCGATGCTGGCCAGCGCCAGGGTGGAGGCGTCCGGGTTGAGCTGGTTGATCAGTGGCCAGACAGTGGCAGCGGCGCCTACCGCGGCGACCGAGCCGGTTGCGACATAGAGGAAATCCCGCCGTGTCGTTGGTTGTTGAGCTTGCGTGGCCAAGGTCCGTATCCCCGTACAATCACATCAGACGCGGCCGGCGTGGGAAGCGCTTCCGCAACATGCAGGGAATCGCAGCCGTTCGCCCTCAAGCGGCCCGTCAGTCCGGGTTCTTTTTGCACTGTCACAGGAACTTGTCCAGTGCGCCCGGAAGTGACATGGGACAAGTGCGACACTATACCCGATGCAAAGCCGCGCCAAACACCCCATAAGCGCCCGATTCCCCCTTGGCAAAGAAACGCCCGTGCCGGTCGAACTCGCCCTTTATCAGCCCGATATCGCGCAGAATGCCGGCACGCTGATCCGGCTCGGCGCCTGCTGGGATACCACTATCCACCTCATCCACCCCACGGGCTTTGCCTTTTCGCCCAAGGCGCTGGCGCGCGCGGGCATGGATTATCTCGACCACGCCATGGTGCGCGAGCACGATAGCTGGAGCGCCTTCGACGCCTGGCGGCGCGGGGAGAAACGGCGGCTGGTGCTGCTGACCACCAAGGCGGAGCGCTCTGCCTATGCAGTGGAATTTTGCGATTCTGACATCCTGATGGTGGGCCGGGAAAGCGCCGGCGTGCCCGAGGCGGTGGCCGCGGCGGCAGACCTGTCCATCCGCATTCCCATGCGCCCGGGCTTGCGCTCGATCAATGTGGCGCTGGCCGCGACCCTTATCCTGGGCGAAGCGAAAAGACAGACCGGCGGCTTTACAGGGCTCGCCTGAAAGGCCACATCAATTCCCATGACCGATACCATGCTCCCTCCCGACATCGAGGCCAAGAAGGCCCGCGCCCTCGACTGGTTCCATACGCTGCGCGACCGCATCTTCGACGCCTTCGAGGCCATCGAGGCCGATGTGAGCGGCCCCAATGCGCATCTGCCCCCCGGCAAGCGCGACATCACCCCCTGGGACCGCGCCGCCGGCGGCGGCGGGCAGATGGGCATGATGCAGGGACGCGTCTTTGAAAAGGCGGGTGTGCATGTCTCGGCCGTGCATGGCCAGTTCTCGCCCGAATTCGCCAAGCAAATCCCCGGCACCGAGGAAGGCGCCGAATTCTGGAGCGCCGGCATCTCGCTGATCGTGCATCCCTGGAACCCGCATGTGCCGGCGGTGCACATGAACACCCGCATGATCGTCACCGGGCGGCAATGGTTCGGCGGCGGCGTCGACCTGACCCCGGTACTCGACCGGCGGCGCACCCAGGACGATCCCGACACGCTCGACTTCCACGCCGCCATGCGCGCCGCCTGCGAGGGCCGGCCGGGCGTCGACTACCAGCGCTACAAGCAGTGGTGCGACGATTATTTCTTCCTGCCGCACCGCAACGAGCCGCGCGGCATTGGCGGGATTTTCTACGACCAGCACAATTCGGGCGACTGGGACGCCGATTTCGCCTTCACCCAGGCGGTGGGCGAGCGCTTTCTCGACATCTATCCCAAACTGGTGCGGCGCAATTTCGAGACCGAATGGACCGAGGCCGAGCGGCACGAGCAATTGGTGCGGCGCGGGCGCTATGTGGAATTCAACCTGCTCTATGACCGGGGCACCACTTTCGGGCTGAGGACCGGGGGGAACGTCAACTCCATCCTCTCCTCCATGCCCCCGGAAGTGCGCTGGCCTTGACCCATGGGCATTTCGGCGCTCGACATCACCGGCTACCGCTCGATCCGCCGCCTCCGCCTGCCCCTGCGCCGCCTGACCGTACTGGTGGGCGGCAATGGCGTGGGCAAGACCAATCTCTACCGGGCGCTGGAGCTGTTGCAGGCCAGCGCCCATGGTACGCTGGCCGACGAAATCGCCCGGGAAGGCGGGCTCAGCTCGATCTTCTGGGCGGGCGGGCGCAATTTGTCGCCGGATGGCAGCTTCGATCCGAAATACCGCACCGACGGCTATCGCAGCCATGAGGGCAACAGACTGCGCCTTGCGGCGGACCTGACCGATCTGCGCGCGGGTGAGCTGGAGGCGAGCTATGCGATAGAGGTGAGCTTCGCCCCAAGGCATGCCGTGGCCGCCTTTGCCAACGAAGCCCAGGTCAAGACCGAGACCATCACCACCCGCATCGGCGGCAAGCCGGCGCCGCTGCTCGAGCGCAAGGGCGGCGTCGCCTGGGCGCGCGACGAGAGGGGCCGGCGGGAAATGGCCAGCGACGATCTGCTGGCCAGCGAAACGGCATTGGCCAGCCTGTCCGGCCGCGCCGAAATCGCCGCCATAAGGCAGGCGCTCACCGCCTGGCGCTTCTTTCACGGCTTCCGCAGCGATGCCGATTCGCCCCTTCGCCGCCCCTCGCGCGCCGTGACGGCCCCCTCCCTGGCCTCCGACGGCGCCAATCTGGGCGCGGTGCTGGCCACGCTCCGTCATATCCGGCAGGACACCACCGACCTCGACGCTGCCATTGCCGACGCCTTTCCGGGCGCGGAACTGGTGGTGCCGCCGGTGGAGGACTTCGCCAGCTTCGGCATGCGCTATCCCGAAATGCCCAAGCGGGTGTTCCTGCCGCATGAACTCTCGGACGGGACGCTGCAATTCCTGGCGCTGGCCGGGGCGCTGCTCAGCTATCGCCTGCCGCCCTTCATCGCGCTCAACGAGCCGGAAACCAGCCTGCATCCCAGCCTCCTGCCCATGCTGGCGCGCCTTATCGTCAAGGCGGCGGAGCGCAGCCAGATCTGGGTGGTCACCCATGCGGGCGAGCTGGCCGACGCCATCGCCGCGGAAAGCGGCGTGACACCGAGGGAAGTGATGCGCGACGATGACGGCACCACGATCAGGGGACTGTCGCGGCTGGGAAGCTTCGAGGACGAGTGAACGGAACCGACGCCCCGCGACGCGCGTTGTGCCTTCAAGGCACAAACCCAAGGAGAAAGCATGAAACGCTTTGATTCCGGCACGCTGATTCCCGGCGCCACCTGGCATGCCGAGGCGGAAAGCGAAGCCGAAGTGGTGCGCCAGGCGGTGGAGAATCTCAAGACCCTGCATGGGGAAACCATGGTGCGGCCCGACATGGTGGAACGCATCAAGGCGCGCATTGTGGACGTAGCGCTCGGGCGCCGGGAATAGACGCAGGACGATCGATACCGGGGGCGTTTACAGCCGGGCTTCGGCGAGCAATTCGGGCTTGCCCAGCGCGAAGCCGCTGTCGATCCAGAGCTGTTCGAGACGCCGCAATTCCCGCCCCAGCGCCGGACCCGGCGCAATGCCCGTTTCCGCCAGGTCGGTGCCGCTGATGGGAAAAGAGGGGACAACCAGAGCCGCCAGCATGCGCGCCGCCTCGGCCAGCCGGTCGCGGCTCCAATCGTTCTCTGCCGCTGCCAGCGCCAGCCCTTCCACCGCAGCCTCGCCCTGCCGATAGGCGGCTTCCCCGATCCGGTCATGCGCCAAAAGAGCGGAAGCCGCGCGGATGGCGCGGGCCTCGTTCATGATGGGGTTGGAAAGCCGCCAGGCCGGTTGCAGGCCATCGAGCCCCTCCCCCCCGACCAGCGCCAGCCGTGTTGCGACATTGCTCCCGCCCAGCGCCTCATAGGCGCGCAGGCCGGCAAGGGCCTGGGGCGAAAGGCTGAGCAGGGCGAGCCCGGCCATGGTTTGCAGCGTGGTGGCGATCCGGGGCAGGCCCAGCATGCGAACCATTTCATGCCCGATGCGCTCGCGCGAAAGGTGATCGAGCCGGTTCACCGCCTCGGCGCAGGCGGCAAGGCCCTCGGGCTCGAAGCGCTCGCCGCCATGGCTGGCCGAAAAGCGGAAGAAGCGGAACACCCGCAAACCGTCCTCGGCAATGCGTTGCTCGGGCGAGCCGATGAAGCGGACAATGCCGGCGCGCAGATCGGCAAGCCCCCCCAGGGGATCGTAAAGCGTACCGTCGGCGGCGCAATAAAGCGCATTGAGGGTGAAATCGCGCCGCTTTGCGTCTTCCACCCAGTCGGTGCCGAAGGCCACTTGCGCATGGCGGCCATCGGTCTCGACATCCCGGCGAAGCGTCGTCACTTCCGCCAGCGCCTCGCCCAGAACCAGCGTCACCGTGCCATGGGTGATCCCGGTGGGATGGGCAGCGATGCCGACGGCCTGGGCGCGGGCCATGACCGCCTCGGGCAGCAATTCGGTGGCCAGATCGACATCATTGCCGGCCGGACGGCCCAGAAGCGTATCGCGCACCGCACCGCCCACGGCGCGGGTGCGGCGGAGCTTGCCGTCCAGCGCGGCGAAAATGGCCTGCATCTGCGGCCGCGCCAGCCAGGGCGCGCCTTCCAGCCCCTCCGGCATCACGACGCGCCGTCCCGCAGGGCCAGGTCGCGGAACCGCCGGGTGAGATTGGCGGTGATGCCCCAGATGCGGTGCCCGTCATGGTCGATCTGCCAGCTTCGACGCTCCTGCCCGCCATGGCGGATGAGGAATTGCCCATAGGCCTCGGCGGCCAGGATCCGCGTCAGCGGCACCTCGAACACCGAATGCACCTCATCGGGATTGGGCACGAAGGGGCCGCTGGGCTCGACTACCGCCACCACCGGGGTGATGAGATAATTGGTGCCGGTATAATAGGTGGGCATGAAGCCCAGCACCTGCGCATCGCCGCGCGCCATGCCCACTTCCTCGAAGGCCTCGCGCAAGGCCGCGTCGGCGGCCCCCGCATCCTCCGCATCCACCTTGCCGCCGGGAAAGGCCACCTGGCCCGAATGGGCCCGCAGGTCGGGCGAGCGCTCGGTATAGAGCACGGTGCGCCCCTCGGGCCGGCGCACCAGCGCGATCAGCACCGCCGCCGGCACCGGCGGCCGGCTGAACGGGGTATCGGGCGCCCAGTCCGGCACCAGCGTTTCCCGCGCCGGCAGCGGCGGCGGCGCGGCCAGCAGCCGGGAGGTCAGGGTTTCGATAAGGACGTCGTCGGACGGCAAGGCGGGCACCGGAACAGTTGCGATGCCCTCAATCTAGGCAGTTCGGGGCCGATTTGCACCACCACATCCATCACTTCGCCCTTCTCCCCTTGTGGGAGAAGGATGGGTTCGGCGGCCCCTACCCCAGCCAGGGGCCGATCGTGCCGGAAAGCGTGCCGGCCAGGCTCTTGTCATCGGACAACAGCAGCACGCGGGTGGGATCGACGGGGCCTGGAAATTCGATATTGCCCGGCACCGTGGGCTCCCAGCCCAGCGGGCAATAATAGTCGCGGTCGCCCACCAGCATGACGAACTTGCCGTCGCCCCGTGCCAGCGCCCGCGCCGACACCTCGCGGGCCAAAAGCTTGCCGGCGCCGAGCTTGCGGAAATCGGGATGGGTGGCCAGCGGCCCCAGCATCCAGCCATTGACGCCGCCGATGGAAATGGGGGTCATCCACACCGAGCCGCAGGGCGCGCCCTCGACCTCGGCGATGAGGCTGAGGCTCTTGTCGATGGGAAAACGCTCGCGGATGCGAAAGGCGGTGCGGGCAAAACGGCCGGGACCGAAGGCCAGAGCCTGCAAGTGCTCGACAAAGGCGTCATCATCCGGCGTGGCCGGGCGCACATTGGGAACACGCGCAAGCGGAACGGGGGCGAGGGAAGACGCGGCCGAGGGCGCAACGGAGAGGGTCATGGCGATGATCCGATAGGGAATGCGTGGGACAAACCGGGCGCTCGCGCACCCGCAGAAAGACCGCTCAGGGTCGTCGTGTCACCAGCAAAACCTTCACCATCCTGGGCGCCTCCACGCCTGTTTTCCGCATAGCATCACCTGCGCCGCGCGTAAAATGAAAACTCATGACGGGGCTCCCGTTTTTGTGGCGAGGAAGGCACACTGGACCCGGAATGGACAACAGCCCGTTGTCCCATTGGCTCCTTATCATTGCCGCAGCGGCGCAATACCTCTCGGGCAGGGCCGATCCTGGCAGAGCAGACGCCTCCAACAAGTCGAGATGATGACGGAAAGGGTTCGATCGTGGGACAATTGATCGACGGAAAATGGTCAACCCAGTGGTATGACACCAAAAAGACCGGCGGCCGCTTCGAGCGCAGCCAGGCCGGCTTTCGCAACTGGATCACCCAGGACGGCAGCCCCGGCCCCTCGGGGGAAGGCGGCTTCGCGGCCGAAGCGGGGCGCTATCACCTCTATGTGTCGCTGGCCTGCCCCTGGGCCCACCGCACGCTGATCTTCCGCAAGCTCAAGGAGCTGGAAAACCTGATCTCGGTTTCGGTGGTCTCGCCCAAAATGCCGGACGAAACCGGCTGGACCTTCAAAAAAGACGAGGGCTCAAGCGGGGACGCGCTGTTCGGCAAGGATACGCTCTGGCAGGTCTATACGCAGGCGGTGCCCGACTATACCGGCCGCGTCACCGTGCCGGTGCTCTGGGACAAGAAGACCGGCACCATCGTCTCCAATGAAAGCTCGGAAATCATCCGCATGTTCAATTCGGCCTTTGACGGGCTGACCGGCAATACGGACGATTATTACCCCGAGCCGCTGCGCGAGACGATCGACGCGCTCAATGCCCGCATCTATGACGCGGTCAATAATGGCGTCTACAAGGCCGGCTTCGCCACCACGCAGGTCGCCTATGACGAGGCGGTGACGACGCTGTTCGAGGCTCTAGACTGGCTCGAAGCCATCCTGGGCGAAACCGCTTACCTCACCGGCGATGCCATCACCGAGGCGGACTGGCGGCTCTTCACCACGCTGGTGCGCTTCGACGCGGTCTATGTCGGCCACTTCAAATGCAACCGCCGCCGCATCGCCGACTACCCCAATCTCTCGCATTATCTCAAGGCGCTCTACGAGGTGCCGGGGGTGAAGGAAACCGTCGATCTCGACCATATCCGCACCCATTATTACTGGAGCCACGTGACCATCAATCCCACGCGGATCGTGCCCATCGGGCCGGAATTGCCGTTTCTGGGGTAGAGGCGGATTTATCCACCGTGTCATTCCGGTCTAAGCCGGAATGACACGGGGAATGGAAAGCCTGTCTAATACCCCCAGACGTCCCTTTGCGGGGCGCCGTCGAAATATTCGTCGATTCGCTGCGAGGTGGCGGGGGTGACGCCTTCAGGCAGGGCATGGCGGTCGAACCAGCCGACTTCGGCGATCTCGCGGTCGGGCTTGCGCTCGAAGACTTTTTCGCTCCCCGTGGCGACGAAGAAGGCGACATGGTCGCGGTCGGTCACCGGGCTGCAATTGTGATAGACGCCGA
>NZ_JAUCDN010000105.1:0-10034 GCF_034675085.1 Devosia sp. | reverse complement strand
CCTCGTCTATAACCGCACGACGCAGGAAGCCAAATTCGTCGGCGCCGTGAGCGTGCTCGACCCGTCCGGCAATCTGGCGGAAATGGCCGATCTGGAGCTGAAGGGGAGCATGAAGCAGGCCTTTGTCAGTGCGCTGACCATAACCGGCTATGACGGCATCCGCATTACCGCCGACAGCGTCGACTACGACAAGGCGCTGCGCACCCTACTCGAAAATACCGATTATTCGCCCTGCGGGGACTGCATCGACGCCAATGGCCAGCGCATCGGCTGGTCGGTTCATGCGGCGCGTGTCGTCTATGACGCCGAGGAAGGCTCGCTGTTCATCGAGCAGCCCACCCTGTCGCTGCTGGGCATTCCCGTGGCCTGGCTGCCCTTCCTGTGGCTGCCCGACACCAGCGACAGCGCGCTGGCCAGCATTCCTCGCCCCACCTACGAATATACCGAGAAGACCGGCCACAAGCTGGAATTTTCCTATCTCGCCTATGCCAATCGCTGGACGCAGATCGTCCTCACCCCCACCGCCATGAGCCGCCAGGGCTTTCTCATGGGGGCGGAATGGATTCAGAATTTCGATTTCGGTTCTTTCCAGATCAAGGCATCGGGGCTGTACCAGGCCGACAAGTCCGCCTTCACCTTTGTCGAGGCGGCGCGCGACTGGCGCGGCGCCATCCAGAGCTCGGGCCGTTTCAAGCCGGTGGAAAACTGGACCACGGGCTGGAGCTACACCGCCTTCACCGACGCGGCCTACCTGCCCGATTACGGCCTCACGCGCTCCAATTCGCGCACCAACGAGGTCTATGCCACCTATCTGGACAGCGACATTTATTTCGACGCCCGCCTGCAACAGTTCCAGGCCCTGGGCGATGTGGCGCAATCCGCCCAGGGCGCGCAGGGAGCCGCCCTGCCCGCCCTGCGCTTCGAGCAGATGCATGACCTGGGCGAAGGCAAGGGCCGCGTCGAGATCAGCGGGCGGCTGCTCAGGGTCTATCGGGAGCAGGATTCCTTCTCCAGCGTCAACGGCGTCAAATACGACTACGGCTATGCCGGCACCGAGCAGCACCTGGCCCTGCAAACCGGCTGGCAGACGCAGTGGATCGGCGGCGGCGGGTTCGTTGCCACGCCCTATCTCGGCGGGCGGGCCGACCTGGCCTATTACGACAATGCCAGCACCTTGGCCTCCGCGCCCGGCACCACCACCCTGTGGAGCGCCACGCCCATCGCCGCCATGGATGTGCGCTTTCCACTGGCGGCCAGCGACGGCTCCACCGTGCATCTGGTCGAGCCGATCGGGCAACTGGTCTATCGCGGCGGCGACACGCTACCCGGTATCACCAACGACGATTCCCAGAATTTCATCTTCGACGACACCAATCTTTTCAGCTTCAACCGCTTCTCGGGCATAGACCGGCAGGAGACGGGGCTGCGCGCCAATATCGGGGCGCGCTACCAGGCCAATTTCGCCAATGGCAGCTATCTTGAGCTGATTGCCGGCCACTCCTTCCACCTTGCCGGCCAGAACGGCTTCGCCAGGCTCGACCAGGTGCAGTCCACCGCCGGCTCGGGGCTCGAAAGCAACGCCTCCTATGCGGTTCTGGGCGCCTATGCCGCCTTCGAGCCGGGTTTCAAGACCGGCGGCAAGTTGCAGGTCGATACCGGCGCCGGCCGCGTCACGCGCGGCGCGCTCAACGCCACCTATAGCTATGAGCGCTTTTCGGCCTCGGCCGACTACGTGTTCCACGCCGCCAATCCGGCGCTGGGCATGCTGGCCGACCAGCACGAGATCGGCGGAGAAATCCGCCTGCCGCTGGCTGAGTATTGGAGCGTGCGCGCCGCCGGTTCCTGGGACATCGCGTCCAATTCCTTCCTTCAGGTGGGCGGTGGCCTCACCTATGACGACGGCTATCTGGTGGTAGGCGGCAATGTCACGCGCAATGGCCCCACCCATAGCGTCCCCGACGACCTGCGGGTCACGGCCACCATCCGGCTCAAGGCGCCCGCCGGGTTCAATGCCGGCTATGAAGGCGCGGTGCCCACCGTGTTCCCCTTCGGTACCGGATTTTAGCCGCAATCATGGGGCAATTGACAGCGCGCCATTCCCGCCGCATTGAGAGCGGTGCAATTTGAGGCGAAGCGGATGAAAATGATGGCCAAGAGTTTCTGGGCGCGCTCGATCTGCGCCGCAATCGTCGGTGCGGTTCTGGCGCTGGGCGCCATGACGCCGGCCATGGCGCAGAATGTGCGCGTCACCGTCAACGGGACGCCGATCACCGACATGCAGGTGGCCCAGCGCCTCAAGCTGTTCCAGCTCGAGGGCAACCGCACCGGCCAGAAGGGCGCCACCGAGCAGCTCATCGACGAAGCCATCCAGATGGCCGAGGCCAAGCGCCTGGGCATCACCATCTCCAATGCGCAGGTCGATGAAGCCCTGCTCCAGATCGCCCGCAACATGAAGCTGAGCCAGGACAAGCTGGTGTCGATGCTGCAACAGGGCGGCGTCGGCATGGAAACGCTCAAGGATCGCCTGCGCGCCGCCATCGCCTGGAACGCCATCACCGAGGGCGTCATCATGCCCCAGATCCAGATTTCCGATCTTGACCTCGACCAGCAGGCCGCCGGCAAGGTGCAGCCCTATCAGGGCTTCGACTATATCCTGAAGGAAATCATCTTCGTGGGCAGCGGTTCGGGCAGCCGCAGCAGCCAGGCCAACAGCTACCGCTCGAAATTCACCGGTTGCGACAACGCCGTCAATCTCTCGCTCTCCTATACGGACGCGGCCGTGATCGATGTCGGCCGCCGCCACGCCACCCAATTGCCCGAGGCCATCGCCAAGGAATTGGCGGGGCTCAATGTCGGGGGCATCACCAAGCCGCGCGTGGTGGAGTCGGGTGTCTCGATGCTCGCCGTCTGCGAGAAGGCCCAGGCCGAAGACCTGACCTTCATCAAGAGCGATCTGCGCGCCAATGCCGGCAACAATCAGCTGGAAACGGCCGTGGCCGACTATCTGGCCAATCTGCGCAAGACCGCCAAGATCATCTACAACTAAGACATCGGACCGGCGTCATCGCCTCAGTCTGCGCCTCCCTCCCGTTGAGGGGAGGGAGTGACAGAGCCGGGAAATGGGCGCAGTTGTCGGTTCACCTTGGGGGCCAAATGAGCAAGCCGCTGGCCATCAGCATGGGCGAGCCCGCCGGCATCGGGCCCGACATCGTCCTGTCGCTCTATGCCCGCCGGGCGGAACTGAGCCTTCCGCCCTTCATCGTCTTCGGCCATCTCGGCTTCCTTGCCGCCCGCGCCCGCCGGCTGGGCCTAGCCATCGACTGCGCCGAAGCCAGTCCCGCCCAGGCTCCCGCGCTCTTTCCCCGCTCCCTGCCCGTCCTCTCCCTTGCCGGCGACGTGCCCGATACGCCCGGCATCCCGGCCGCCTCCGCCGGCCCGGTGGTGGTTGAGGCCATTGCCCGCGCCGTTGCCGCCGTCAGGGCGGGCGAGTGCGCCGCCCTGGTGACCGCGCCCATCCATAAGGGCGCGCTCTATCACACCGGCTTCGCCCATCCCGGCCACACCGAATATCTGGCCGCGCTCTGCGCCGAAAACGGCGTCGAACCCCTGCCGGTGATGATGCTGGCCCATGACGATCTGCGCACCGTTCCGCTCACCATCCACGTGCCGCTGGCCGAAGTGCCCGGCCTCATCACCGGAAAGCTGATCCTCGATACGCTCGCGGTCATGCATGGCGATTTACGCCGCCGCTTCGGCGTTGCCGCCCCGCGCATCGCCGTGTCGGGGCTCAATCCCCATGCCGGGGAAGGCGGCGCCATCGGCCGGGAAGATGTCGACATCATTGCGCCTGCCCTCGCCGCCGCGCGCGAGCGGGGCATCGACGCCGTCGGCCCCCTGCCCGGCGACACGCTGTTCTATCCGCCCCACTGGCGGCGCTACGACGCGGTTCTGGCCATGTATCACGATCAGGCGCTGATCCCGATCAAGACCGTGGCCTTCGATGCCGGCGTCAATGTCACGCTGGGCCTGCCCATCGTGCGCACCTCGCCCGATCACGGCACCGCCTTCGATCTGGCCGGCACCGGCAAGGCCTCCACCGCCAGCTTCGAGGCCGCCATCATGATGGCCCAGACCATGTCGGGAAGGACCGAATGAGCCAGATCGACAATCTGCCGCCCCTGCGCGAGGTCATCGCCGAGCATGGCCTGCGCGCCAAGAAGGAGCTGGGGCAGAATTTCCTGCTCGATCTCAACCTGACCGCCCGCATTGCCCGCGTCGGCGGCTCGCTCGAAGGCGTGCGTGTCATCGAGGTCGGCCCCGGCCCCGGCGGACTCACGAGGGCGCTGCTGGCCGAAGGCGCACGCGAGGTCATCGCCATTGAGCGCGACGCTCGCGCCCTGCCCGCTTTGGCCCAGATCGCCGACGCCTATCCGGGCCGGCTCACCGTCATCGGCGGCGACGCCATGGAGATGGATTATCGGCTCCTGGCCGATGGCCCCACGCGCATCGTCGCCAATCTCCCCTATAATATCGGCACCCCGCTGCTCACCGGCTGGCTGACGCTCGATCCCTGGCCGAGCTTTTTCGAGAGCCTGACGCTGATGTTCCAGCGCGAGGTGGCCGAGCGCATCGTCGCCCGGCCCGGGGACGATGCCTATGGACGGCTGGGGGTTCTGGCCGGCTGGCGCACCGAGGCGCGCATCGCCTTCAATGTCGGCCGCCAGGCTTTCGTGCCGCCGCCCAACGTCACCTCCGCCGTGGTGCATCTGGTGCCCAAACCGGTTGACGACGACGTCAAGGTCAGGGACCTCGAACACATCACCCGCGCCGCCTTCGGCCAGCGCCGCAAAATGGTGCGCCAGAGCCTCAAGGCCACCGGCGTTGCGGTGGACGGCCTGCTCGCCGCCGCCGGCCTCAAGGGCGACGAACGCGCCGAGGAGCTGCCCGTGGAAGCCTTCCTGGCCATGGCAAGAGCGCTACCGGGATTAAGGAGGTAGCCACCTCCACCCGGCCCAACGCCGATGTCATCCCGGCCATGACGCATTGGCTCTGTGTTTCCAACACCGCCGCTGCCCACGGGCTTGACCCGTGGGAGAGCCATCGCGGTTTCAGCGTTTGCGGAAACTGGCCCGCGGATCAAATCCGCGGGCAGCGCCGGGAATGAGCTACAACCGTGCCCACCCCTTCACATCCCGATTCAACCGCTTCTCACAAAGAATCGATCTGGCTCTGCAAGTCCTTGACGAAGCTCGCCAAATTGAGCTGCCGCTCGCGCTGCAACCGGGCGGCGGCGAGGATGGAGCGGACGCAGTCGACCGACTCCCCCAAATCCTTATTGACGATCACATAGTCGTATTCGGAAAAGTGCTCCATCTCGACGCGGGCATTGCTCAGGCGCTTTTCGATGGTGCCGGCGCTGTCCTGGGCCCTGCGCTCCAGCCGGGCGCGCAATTCCTTGATGGTGGGCGGCAGGATGAACACCGTCACCATGTCCTTGCGGCTGTTCTTGTAGAGCTGGAGCGTGCCCTGATAGTCGATGTCGAACAGGATATCCTTGCCCGCCGCCAGCTGCTCTTCCACCTTGGCGCGCGGGGTGCCGTAGAAATTACCGTGGACTTCCGCCGATTCCAGCAATTCGCCATCGGCCTGCATGCGGCGGAAGGTGGGCACGTCGATGAAGTAATAATGCTTGCCGTCCACCTCGTCGGTGCGGCGCGCGCGCGTGGTCACCGAAACCGAGAGCCCGATATTGGGGTCGGCGCCGAACAGCGCCCGCGAAATCGAGGATTTTCCGGCGCCCGATGGCGAAGCGATGACCAGCATGACGCCGCGGCGCTGAAATTCCATCAGCCAGACCCTATTCGATGTTCTGCACTTGCTCGCGTAGTTGATCTATTGCCGCCTTGAGGTCAAGGCCGATGGCGGTGAGTTCCACCGCATTGGCCTTGCTGCACAGCGTATTGGCCTCGCGGTTGAATTCCTGCGCCAGGAAATCCAGCCGACGCCCCACCGCGCCCCCGCCCCTGATGAGCTGGCGAGCGCTGGCGATATGGGCGGCCAGCCGGTCCAGCTCCTCGCGGATATCGGCCTTGGCGGCCAGAAGCAGCGCTTCCTGCGCCAGCCGCTCCTCGGGAATGGCGCTGTCCTGTTTCAAGGCCTCTATCTGCTGGCTCAGCCGGGCCAGGATGACCTCGCGCCCGCGCGCCGGATGGTGCTCGGCCCGCGCCACCAGCGCCTCGATCTCATCGAGCCGTTCGAGCAGGATAGCGGAAAGTTGCGCGCCCTCCTGCCGTCGCGCCGCCACCAGATCGGCCACGGCCGCGCCCGCCGTCGCCAGAATGACGGCGAACAATTCGTCCTCGGCCTCGGGAGCCAGCGCCCGCTGGCGTGGCTCCAGCACGCCGGGCAGCGCCAGGATGCCCTCAAGGCTGGCCGGGGCGGCGTCGGCCACCCTGCCCTTGAGCTCCTCCAGCGCCGTCAGCACCGTTTCCAGCGCCTGCCGGTTGAGCAGCAGGTCGCCATCTGTCCCCTGCCGTTCCAGCGTCAGCGAAAAACTTACCGAGCCGCGCGACAGGGCCTTGCCGATCATCTGGCGCAACGGACCCTCCAGCCCGTCCAGGCCTGGCGCCAGGCGCAGGCGCAAATCCAACCCACGGCCATTGACCGAGCGGATTTCGCAAACGAAACCGGTATCCTGCGCGCTGCCGGCGGCGCGCGCATAGCCGGTCATGCTGGCGAGCGGCTGGCTCACTGCGCGGCCGGCTCTTCGCCGGCTTCGCCCGCCTCTTCGGCCTCCAGCGCCTGGCGCGCCGCTTCCGCCTCGGCCTCGGCCTGCGCCGCCGCCTCGGCGGCTATGCGGCGATATTGCGCCACGTTTTTCTGGTGGTCGGCATAGCTCTCGGCGAACACGTGTCCTTCGCTGGGCAGCGCGCCCTTGGCCACGAAATAGAGATATTTGTGGGTGTCGGGATTGGCCACGGCCTTGAGCGCCTCGATGCCGGGATTGGCGATGGGCGTGGGGGGCAGCCGATCGATCTGATAGGTGTTATAGGGCGTGCGCGCCTCGATTTCGGACTTGCGCAGGCCCCGGCCCAATGTCGACTGGCCCTTGGTGATGCCATAGATGATCGTCGGATCCGATTGCAGGCGCATGCCGGTGCGCAGCCGGTTGACGAACACCGCCGCCACCTGCGGGCGTTCGCTGGCCACCCCGGTTTCCTTTTCCACGATGGACGCAAGGATCAGCAATTCCTCGGGCGAAGTGAGCGGCAAATCCGCCTGGCGGCTCTGCCATACCTGGGCGAGCGCGTCGGTCATGGCCGCCTGCATCTTGTCGAGCACCGATTGGCGGGTATCGCCCGGCACATAGTCGTAGCTGCCCGGCAGGATCGAGCCTTCCTCGGGCAGGCTGGTGACTTCCCCCACCAGATTGGTGTCGGCATTGAGCCGCTGGATCACGTCCCAGGAGGTAATGCCCTCGGGAAGCGTCACCGCATAGCGGATGGGGTTGCCCTCGGTCAGTTCCTTGAGGATGTCGGCCATGCTGGAGCCGGCGGGGATGCGGAAATCGCCGGCCTTGATGATGGTGTTGCGCTCCACCCGGCTGCCGAACTGGCTGAAGATCAGCGCGTTGGAAATCAGCCCCTGCTCTTCCAGCCGATTGGCGGTAGTGCTGAGCGAGCTGCCTGATTCGACGCGGAAGGTGCGATCCTCGCTCGCGGGGCCGTCGCCGTAATATTGCGAGGTCACGTAGAAAAATGCGCCCCCCGCCACCACCAGGCCGATGACCAGCAGCGTCAGCAACCCGTTGAGCACGTCGATCAGGCCATTGCGGGAGCGGCGGCGGCGCCGCACCTTGCGATCATTCATGGGGCAGCATCACCTTCAAAGCCCGTTTGCATTTCATGCGCGGCGGGTCTTGTCATCACTTCAAGTCGATCTTGTGGCCGGGCGCATGTTCGCATGCGCCGCCGCAAAAACAAGAGGCACCTCGCGTGTGCCGCGAAGTGCCTCCCATTGAATCGTGGAAAAATCAGCCGGCCTTGCGCATGACAAGGGTGGCGTTGGTGCCGCCGAAGCCGAAGCTGTTGGACAGCGCCACGTTGATTTCCTTCTTCAGCACCACCTTGGGCACCAGATTGATCGGCGTTTCCACCGAAGGATTGTCGAGGTTGAGCGTGGGCGGGGCCATGCCGTCGCGCATGGCGAGCAGGCAGAAAATGGCTTCCACCGAACCGGCGGCGCCGAGCAGATGCCCCACGGCCGACTTGGTCGAGCTCATCACCGCCTTCGATGCCGATTCGCCGAGGACGCGGCTCACCGCGCCCAGTTCGATCTCGTCGCCCAGCGGGGTCGAGGTGCCATGGGCGTTGATATAGTCGATCTCGGCGGGCGAAATCCCCGCGCGCTTTATGGCCGCGCTCATGGCGCGGAAGCCGCCATCGCCATCGGGCGACGGAGCGGTGATGTGATAGGCATCGCCCGAAAGGCCATAGCCGATCACTTCGCCATAGATCTTGGCGCCACGCGCCTTGGCGCGCTCGTAATCTTCCAGCACCACGATGCCGGCGCCCTCGCCCATGACGAAACCGTCGCGGTCGCGGTCATAAGGGCGCGAGGCCGCCTCGGGGTTGTCGTTGAAGCCGGTGGAGAGCGCCCGCGCCGCCGAGAATCCGGCCAGAGACAGGCGGTTGACGCAGCTTTCGGTGCCGCCGGCTACCATCACGTCGGCATCGCCGAGCGCGATCAGCCGCGCCGCGTCGCCGATGGCATGGGCGCCGGTCGAGCAGGCGGTCACCACCGAATGGTTCGGCCCCTTGAGCCCGAAGCGGATCGACACCTGCCCGGAGGCCAGGTTGATGAGCCGGCCGGGGATGAAGAAGGGGCTGATGCGCCGAGGCCCCTTTTCGTGCAGCGTGATGGAGGCATCATAGATGCCGCCGACGCCGCCGATGCCCGAGCCGATCAGGACGCCGGTGCGTTCCTGCTCCTGCTGGGTCTTGGGCTCGACGCCCGCATCCTGGATAGCCTGGGTCGCGGCAGCCATCGCATAGACGATGAAGGGATCGACCTTGCGCTGCTCCTTGACCTCCATCCACTCATCGGGATTGTACTTGCCCTCGGCGTAATCGCCGAGCGGCAACCGATGGGCGATCTGGCAGGCGATGTCATCGACCTGAAAGTCATCGATGCGCTTGGCGCCACTTTTTCCGGCCAGGATGTTGGCCCAGGTGGCTTCAACTCCGCAACCGAGGGGCGTTACCAGCCCCAGTCCGGTGACGACGACACGGCGTAATTCCATGCTCGACCTGCCTATCTCGACCAAGCCGGCGGCTTAGCCGACGGCCTTGGTGAGGAAAGAAACGGCGTCACCGAAAGTCTGGATCGACTCGGCGGCGTCGTCGGGGATCTCGACCGAGAATTCTTCTTCGAAGGCCATCACCAGCTCGACCTGGTCGAGGGAGTCCGCACCCAGATCGTCGATAAAGCTGGCCTTTTCAACGACCTTCTCGGCGTCCACATTGAGGTGTTCCACAACGATCTTGCGGACCCGATCAGCGACATCGCTCATATTTGACTTCCCTTTTCGAAATCGAGTTTTCGTTTCGCTTCTTATTGGCGCAGTGCCAAATCTTCAAGCACCGTAATGGCGAACCGCCCGGAGTTTAGGCGCGCTTGGATGCGCCTGCAAGGCTGTCCGCCACAGGTGACGGCGGGGCGAGTATCACACTTGATCCGCATCCGCCAGCGCACAGATTGCCGGTTTTCAACGGCTTTTCGTCCGATCAGAGCATTGCCATGCCGCCATTGACGTTCAAGGTGTGGCCCGTGACGTAGGCGGCGGCGTCGCTGGCGAGGAAAACGGCGCAGGCGGCGATTTCCTGCGGCGTGCCCAGCCGGCCGGCTGGAATCGTCGACAGGATGGCCTCGCGCTGCTTGTCGTTGAGCTCGTCGGTCATGGCCGAGGCGATGAAGCCGGGGGCGATGGAATTGACGGTGATGTTGCGCGAGGCCACTTCGTGGGCCAGCGCCTT
>NZ_JAUCDN010000104.1:0-10043 GCF_034675085.1 Devosia sp. | reverse complement strand
GAAGGCGACTTCGTCCCGCACCACATTGTCCTGGGCCTCGCTGTCGAGGCGCTTGACGAAGGCGCGCCCCGAATGGGGCTTGAACAGCACGCGGCGCGCATAGGTGCCGCCCAGGTCCTCGCTCACCGCCACATAGCCTTCATCGGCCAGGAACTGGTGCACGAAGTCGATATTCTTGCGGCCCACATCGTCCAGCACCGAATTGATCTTGCCGCCGCCGAACACCTTGATTTCGAGATTGGCCTTGTTGCCCGTGCCCTGGCTCAGCACCTTGTTGATGAGCTGTTCCATGGCGAAGGCGCCGTAGCGGGCCGAGGCGCCATAGCGGTCCCGGGCCGAGCCGGACTGTTCGGCGAGCAGGAAATGGTTCATGCCCCCCACCCGGGCCACCCGGTCGCGCACGCAGGCCGAGATGCACGAGCCCAGCACGGTGGAATAGGTCAGGTCCTTGTCGGCCGAGACGTGGCAGTCACCCTGGTGCACTGTCGTGACGACGCCGCGGTCAAATTCAGGCGGCAGGGAACTCGGCAGGACCATCTCTAGAAAATTACCTTAGGCGCAATGCTTTCGAAGCTTACCGGCAAGATGTTATCCAATCGCTAACCACGCTGCTCAAGGTCTGTGCGCCTGCCGGGCTCGGCAATAAGAGCTTTAGAAATACTGCGCTAGGGTGCCCCTGCCTGGGCTTGGATTTAATGATGTCACTGCAAAAGCTAGCGAAAGAACTCGACGAGACGGCGCGTCAGACCGCCACCATGCTGGATGGCATTACCGACGCGTTGACGCTGCTGGCCGACCGGAACCTAGCCCGCGACCCCAGCGTGGCCCTGGCCATGCAGATGATCGTCATGGCCCTTCAGGGGCAGGATCGTATCGAGCAGCGCTGCCGCAACATGGCCGTTGCCGTCCGCCAGTTCGCGCTTTTGCCCCCCAATACGCCCCAGAGCGTTTATGACGAGATCTGGGCCGGCCTCACCTTGGACGAGTTGCGCGTTCCCTCCCTCTCCGGCATTGCCAGCCATCCCAGCCACGGCGACGCCGAGCTGTTCTGAATCCTCCCCATCCGCCGGTTCCTTCCTCGCCCGTTACGGGAGTGGGTGCTCCCCAAAGACAAAACGGGCGCCCCGCGGGACGCCCGTTCCGAAAATCGGATTGTGAAAACCCGCTCAGCCGTCCATCTTGGCGCCGCTGACCACGGCATGCAGGTCGATCAGCCCCACCATGCGGCTGTCATGGGTGACGATGCCGTTGAGCAGCTCGGTATCGATGGAATTGCCTTCGGGCACGTTGTGGATGTCGTCGCGACTCACCGTCAGGATGTCGCTCACCGCATCCACCAGGATGCCGACCCATTTGTCGCCCACGCTCATCACCACCACGACATGATTCTTGGTGGGCGAGGTCTGCCCATCCCCGAAGCGGGCGCGCAGGTCGAAGATCGGCACGATGGTGCCGCGCAGATTGATGACGCCGCGCACGAATTCGCGCGTATTGGGCAGGGGCGTCGCGCCGTTCCAGGCGCGGATTTCCCGCACCGTGGTGATCTCCACCCCATAGGTCTGCTCGCCGATGGAAAAGGCGATGAGCTGGAGCGAATTGGCCCCGGCGACGCCGGTCTTTTCGCCCATGTCTTCCCGCAGGTTCAGCGCTTCCATTTCTATGCCTTTCTGCCCGCCTTCTGGCCGGCCATGCGTTTGTCTTGTCGCCGCTATGCCGCGTTCTGGTGGACGATGGTGCTTTTCAGCCCCTGCACGTCCACGATCAGCGCCACATTGCCGTCACCCAGAATGGTGCCGCCGGCGATGCCGTCCACCCTCTCGAAATTCTCTTCCAGGCTCTTGATGACCACCTGCTGCTGGCCGATGATGTCGTCCACCACCAGCGCCACCTTGGCCGAGCCCTCGGTTTCGCACAGCACCACGAAACGGTTGTCCGCATCGGTCTCGCAGGTCATGCCGAAGCGCTGCGCCAGGTCGATCACCTGCACATATTCGCCGCGCACCTGCAAAACCTGGCCGCCGCTGGGCACCCGCTCGAAGCTGGCGCGCGAGCACTGGATGGTTTCCACGATCGAGGACAGCGGCACCACATAGGGCGAGCCGCCTACCTTGACCAGCATCACGTCGAGCACGGCCAGGGTCAGGGGCAGGCGCAGCGTCATCCGGCAGCCCTTGCCGGTCCAGCTGCGCACATGCACCGAGCCGCCGATCTTCTTGATGTTGGACAGCACCACGTCCATGCCGACGCCGCGCCCGGAAATATCGCTCACCTCGCTGGCGGTGGAAAAGCCCGGGGCGAAGATGAGCTGGTCGATCTGTTCGTCGGTGGGCTGTACGTCGGCGGCCACGATCCCCTTGTTGCGCGCCAGTTGCAGCACCTTCTCGCGATTGATGCCGCCGCCGTCATCCTCGACCACGATGAGGATATTGCCGCCCGCCTGCTCGGCCGAAAGCCGGATCGTGCCCGATTCCGTCTTGCCGCCGGCCAGGCGCTTGTCCGGGCTTTCGATGCCGTGATCGGCCGAGTTGCGGATCATGTGGGTCAGGGGATCGGAAAGCTGCTCGATCACCGTCTTGTCGATTTCGGTATTCTCGCCGATGGTTTCGAGCTTGATCTTCTTGCCCGTCTTGGCCGCCAGCTCGCGCACCAGGCGCGGCATGCGCGAAAACACCGATTTGACCGGCTGGGCGCGGATCGCCATCACCGAATCCTGCAAGCCCCGCGTCGTCTGGGCCAGAACCTCAAGCCCGCGCACCAGCTCGGTATAGCGCGCCCGCAGGGTCTCATCCATCTGCTGGGTCAGCATGGACTGGGTGATGACCAGCTCGCCCACCATGTTGACCACGCGGTCCACCTTGTCGAGATCGACGCGGATCGACTGCACGCCGACGCTGCGATTGCCGCCATTTTCCTCGCCATCCGCGGCGGGCGCGGCGCTGCGCATCGGCGCTGCGGCGGGAGCGGCGGGCCGCGCCACCGGGCTGGGCTCGATCGATGCGGCAAGCTCGGCGAAGCTGGGCAGCGGAGCCTCCTCGAAGGCATCGCTTTGCTCTTCGGCCTGGGCGGCGGGCGCCACCGGCTCGGCTGGGGCCACGATCGGGGCGACAGCGCCGAAATCGAGCAGATTGGCCACCTCGTCATCGGCCAGCGCCAGCAGCGCCGCCGTTTCGGCATCGGCCTCGTCGGCGGCATCCGGCTCGGGCGCAATCGGCGCGGCCAGCACCGGCGCCTCGTCCAGCTCGGCCAGCGCGCCCAGCTGGGCCACTGAAATATCGCAATCGCCCTCGACGAATTCGAAGACCTCGCGGATCATCGCCTCGTTGACATCGGGGGCGACCAGCGTGATCTCCCAGGCGCAATAGACCGCGAAAGGCTCGAAATCGGCCAGAGGCGGCACCTCGCTCATCACCGCCCGCACATGCATCTCGCCCAGCGCCGCCAGTTCGCGGAACAGCAGCAGGGGATCGTTGGCGCGGGCATAGAGCGCCCGGTGCGGGGTAAAGCGGATTTCCCAATGCCCGGGCTCGGCCACCAGCGGCAGGGCGTCGAACACATCCTCCACCGCTGCCTCGCCCGCCGGCGCGCCCAGATCGACCATGACCGGGGTGAAATCGATGTCGAATTCGTCGAGCGGCTCGCCGTCCTCGTCCCCGCCCGCGGCCTCGCCGCGCGCCAGGAGGTCGAAGCGCTCCTTTTCCTCAAGCCCGTAATCGGCCGGCAGCGCCTCGCCGGTCTGGGCCGCCTTGACGTGATCGGCGACGATGTCGTTGGCGCGGATGCACAGCGTCACCACGTCGTCGCTCATCTCCACGCGCCCGTCGCGCACATAGTCGAGCAGCGTCTCATAGGCATGGGCAAAGCCCACCAGCGCCGAAAAGCCGAAGGCCCCGGCCCCGCCCTTGATCGAATGGATGGCCCGGAACACCGCATTGAGCCGGCCGGCGTCGCGCTCTCCGGCCTCGATGGCGGCGAATTGCTCTTCAAGCTCGGTCAGAAGCTCGGAGCATTCGTCGAAATAGGTCGCCTTGAAGTCGTCGAGATCGCTCATGCGAAAACATCCAACCCTTCTGGGTTTATCCGAAAGCCTAGTGGACCACGCGGTGAATGACCGAAATCAGCTTTTCGGGGTCGAAAGGCTTGACGATCCAGCCGGTGCCGCCTGCGGCCTTGCCCTGGTCGCGCTTGTCCTGGCTGGTTTCGGTGGTGAGGATCAGGATGGGCAGGCTCTGGTGCTGGCCTGTGGCCCGCACATGCTTGATGAATTCGATGCCATCCATCACCGGCATGTTGATGTCGGTGATGACCACGTCGACATCCTCGCTCTGCAGCACGTCCAGGCCCTGCTTGCCGTCTTCGGCCTGCAACACCTCGAATCCGGCATTGGAAAGGGTGTGATGCAGCATGGCCAGGATGGTGCGGGAATCGTCCACCGTGAGTACGCGCAAAGTCTTCATTCTCTCATCAATCCGGAAAACTGGGCGCCCAGACCCAGCCGCTCGATGGCGGTGGTCAGCGCCGCGCTCGGCTGCTCGATAAAAAATTCGAAATGGTTTCTCCGGGCCGTCTCGGCGGCGCTGATCAGCAGGAACAGCGCGTTGGTGGACACGCGTTCCACCCCGCTCGCCCGGATGCAGATCGCGCCCTCCTCGATGGCATCGATCAGCCCGTCACGGATGGCATCGATCGAATCCAGATCGATGATTTCTGGCAGGGTAACGGATGTGGTGCCTTTGCTGGCCATGACGGATGAGTGCCCCCGGAGTCTTCTCCACGCGCCAGTTTCCATGGGAACGGTTTAAGAATCGCTAACCCTGGCGGTCCAGATGCCGCATCGGGGCGGCGGCCTCTTGCCCGCCCGCCGCCATGGGGCTACCAGACCATCCAGACATCAGGATGGGATTTGCCATGACCGCCAATATTGCCCTGACCGGCCTTGCCCGTGACCTGGCCGCCCGCGCCGAGGCGGGAAAGCCGATCCGGGTGGGCGTCATCGGCTCGGGCGAGATGGGCACCGACCTCGTCACCCAGATGAGCCTGATGAAGGGCATCGAGATGGCCGCCATCGCCACCCGCCGCCCCCATACCGCGCTTGCCGCCATGACCATCGCCTATGGCGAGGATTCCAAGGGCCGCGAGGCCGACAGCCCCGCTGCCGCCACTGCCGCCATCGAGGCCGGCAAGATCGCCATCACCTCGGCCCAGACCCTGGTCACCACGCCCAATATCGACGTGGTGATCGACGCCACCGGCAAGCCCGGCGTCGCCGCCGATTATGACCTGCTCGCCATGGAACATGGCAAGCATCTGGTGATGATGAATGTCGAGGCCGACGTCACCATCGGCCCCTATCTGAAAGCCCAGGCCGACCGGCTGGGCGTGGTCTATTCCGTCGGCGCGGGCGACGAGCCCTCCTCCTGCATGGAGCTGATCGAGTTCGTCTCGGCCCTGGGCCTGCCCATCGTCGCCGCCGGCAAGGGCAAGAACAACCCGCTCCGGCACGACGCCGTGCCCGACGATTATCGCGCGGAAGCCGAGCGGCGGAACATGAACCCGCGCATGCTGGTCGAATTCGTCGATGGCTCCAAGACGGCGGTGGAAATGTGCGCCATCGCCAATGCCACCGGCCTGGTGCCCGACATTCCGGGCATGCACGGCCCGGCCGCCGACCGCGACGACATGGCCAAAGTGCTCATCCCCCGGGAGGATGGCGGCATCCTCAACCGCATGGGCGTGGTCGATTTCACCGTCGGCAAGGGCGTCGCCCCCGGCGTCTTCGTCATCGTCAAGGCCGAGCATCCCCGCATCATCGAGCGGCTGGACGATCTGCATATCGGGCACGGCCCCTATTACGGCTTTTTCCGCCCCTATCACCTCACCAGCCTGGAAGTGCCGCTCACCTGCGCCCGCATCATGCTGCACGGCAAGCCCGACATGGTGCCCCTGCCCCGCCCGGTCGCCGAAGTCTGCGCCGTGGCCAAGCGCGATCTCAAGCCGGGTGATCTCCTCGATGCCATCGGCGAGACCTGCTATCGCTCCTACGCCATGACCGTCACCGACGCCGGCGCCAAAGGCGCAGTGCCCGTCGGCCTGCTCGAAGGCGGCAAGGTCACCGCACCGGTGAAAAAGGGCGAGCTGCTGACCGCCGCCAACAGCCAGCCCGACACCTCCACCCGCCTCTACGCCCTCAGAAAAGCCCAGGACGCCATGCTGGGCCTCTAGGCGTTCCCCCTCACCTCTCCCTTGGCGGAGAGGTGAGGGGGCCTTGTTCCAAGGCGCCGCCTCCAAAAGGCCCAGGGAGCGCCGGAAGCCCCGATGTGAAGGCCGCTCTCGAATGCCTCAACCCTCTCCCCTGTTGCATTCTCCGCCCCCGCCCATTAATTCCTGACTGGCTTATTCAGGAAATTGATCTCATGTCCGAAACCGTGTCCGAACCGTCCGCCCCCGCCGATCCCCGCGCCCCCCTGCGTGTCCGCCACGACACCCGCATGCGCCTGCTCACCGTCGAGGCGATAACCGACATCACCCCGCGCATGCGCCGCTTCCGCCTCACCGGCGACATGGCCGGCTTTGCCTCGCTGGGCCATGCCGACCACATCAAGGCCTTCTTCTTCCCCGAGGGCGTCGAGCCCAAGACCCCGCCCATCGGCCCGCGCGGCGCCGAATTCGCCCCCGGCGAGCGCCCGGAAATGCGCGACTACACCCCGCGCTACTGGAATGTCGCCGAGGGCTGGATCGAGCTCGATTTCGTTTTGCATGGCGATGGTCCTGCCTCGGGCTGGGCCGCCGCCGCCAGCATCGGCAGCACGCTGGTCATCGGCGGGCCGCGCGGCTCGCTGGTCGTTCCCGCCGCCTTCGACTGGTATCTGCTGGCCGGCGACGAGACCGCCCTGCCCGCTTTGGGCCGCCGCATCGAGGAACTGCCCGCCGGCGCCCCGATCCTGGCCGTCATCGAGGTGGAGGACGAAGCCGAGGAGCAGCGTTTCGAGACCAAAGCCGCCCTCACCCTGCGTTACGTCCACCGCAAGGGCCTGCCCGCCGGCAACAATTCACTGTTGCTCGACGCCCTGCGCACGGCCGCCTTCCCGCTCGGTGCCGCCTATGCCTATATCGCCGGCGAGGCGGCCATGGCCCAGGCCCTGCGCGCCCATCTCACCGAGGAACGCGGCTTCGATCCCGCCTATATCAAGGCCGCCGGCTATTGGCGGCTGGGCGTCGCCGACGCGCACGAAGACCACTGAATGGCTTGGCGCGCCCTCCCGCCCCAGCTAAAGCTCGGGGGAAAAGGAGGGCTCGCTATGGCCACGAGAAAGATTCGCTGGGGTATTCTGTCCACCGCCAATATCGGCATGCAGAAAGTCATCCCCGCCATCCAGAAATCGGCCCATTCCGAGGTGGTCGCCATCGCCTCGCGGAGCGGAGAAAAGGCCCGCGCCGTCGCCGCCCGCCTCGGCATTGCCCGCGCCCACGATTCCTACGAGGCCCTGCTGGCCGATCCCGACATCGACGCCATCTACAACCCCCTGCCCAATCACCTGCATGTGCCCATGACGCTGGCCGCCGCGAAGGCCGGCAAGCATGTGCTGTGTGAAAAGCCCATCGCCCTGAGCGCGGCGCAGGCTGAAGAACTGCGCCAGTGCCCGCCCGACCGCATCGTCATGGAAGCCTTCATGGTGCGCTTCCATCCTCAGTGGCAGCGCGTCCGCGACATCATCCGCTCGGGCGAATTGGGCGAGATCCGCGCCATCAACGCCGTTTTCAGCTATAACAATGTCGATCCGGCCAATGTGCGCAACCAGGCCGATATCGGCGGCGGCGGCATCATGGATATCGGCTGCTACCCCATCACCGCCGCCCGCTATTTCTTCGAGGCCGAGCCCGCCCGCGTCGTCTCCCTGGTCGAGCGCGACCCCAATTTCGGCACCGACCGGCTGGCCAGCGTCATCGCCGATTTCGGCGGCGGCCGGCAGCTGAACTTCATCTGCTCCACCCAGGCCACCCCGCATCAGCGCGTGCAGGTTCTGGGCAACAAGGCCAAGCTCGAAATCGTCATCCCCTTCAACGCCCCGGCCGATGAGCGCACCGCCATCACCATCGACACCGGCTCGCCCGCCGACGGCTCGCTCGCCCGCCGCGAAATCCTGCCCGCCTGCGACCAGTATACCGAGCAGGCCGAGGCCTTCGCCCTCGCCGCCCTGGGCGAAAAGCCGCTTCCCTGGGGCGTGGAAGACGCCATCGCCTCCATGAAGATCATCGACGCCATCTTCGAAAGCGAAAAGACCGGCGCCTGGGCACGGGTCTGATCGCTCCGGCCATGGCTGACGCCGTTCTCCTCACCGGCATATCCGGCTTTCTCGGCGGCCATGTCGCGCTGGCCCTGCTGCGGGCCGGCTATGCCGTGCGCGGTAGTCTGCGCGATATGGGCCGCGCCGACGCCGTTCGCGCCAGCCTCGCCAGCGCTGGCGCCGACACCGCCCGGCTCGATTTCGTCGCCCTCGACCTGTTGTCCGATGTCGGCTGGGCCGAGGCCATGGCCGGCGTCCGCTTCCTCCAGCACACCGCCTCCCCCTTCTTTCTCACCGCCCCCGCCGACCCGCAGGCCCTGATCGCCCCGGCGGTGGAGGGGACGCGCCGCGCCCTGACAGCGGCGCTCGCCGCCGGGGTGGAGCGCGTCGTGCTCACCTCCTCCATTGCCGCCATCCAATATGGCCATGCCGATCCCGGCCGGTTGCTTGATGAAACCGACTGGACCGATCCGCACAGCCCCCGCGCCAATGCCTATGCCCGCTCCAAGACCCTGGCCGAGCGCGAGGCCTGGGCCCTCATGGCCGCCGCCGGCCGCACCCGCGACCTCGCCGTGCTCAACCCCGCCGTGCTTTTCGGCCCCCTGCTCGATGACGATCCGGGCACATCCGCGCTCCTTATCCGGCGTCTCTTGGGCGGGCGCCTGCCGGCCCTGCCGCCGCTCCATCTCAGCTGCGCCGATGTGCGCGACGTTGCGGCCCTGCATGTTGACGCCGTGACCGACCCCGCCGCCGGCGGCGAGCGCTGCATCGTCGCAGAGGGCACCTATGGTCTGCCCGACATCGCCGCCATGCTGCGCCCGACCTTTCCCGAGCACCGCATTCCCCGCAGGACCCTGCCGCTGTGGCTGGTCCGGCTCGCCGCGCTGTTCGACGCCGATCTGCGCGCCAATATCGAGGAAACCGGCGCCCCCAAGCGCTTTGTCTCCACGCGCGCACCCGCTCGCCTGGGCCGGCCCCTCATCTCGACCGCCGAAGCCGCCCGCGCCACCGCCCACAGCCTGATCGCCCGCGGCCTCGTCTGACGCTCAATTTCGCCCCACCCCGCAAAAACCCCTTGCACCACCGCCCGGATCGCGCCATATGAACGCGGTCGGAATGGGGCTGTAGCTCAGTTGGGAGAGCGCGTCGTTCGCAATGACGAGGTCAGCGGTTCGATCCCGCTCAGCTCCACCATTCCGATGAAAATCAAGGACTTAGCAATGTGTTTTGCCTGGTGGGACAATCAGGTGAGACAAATCCTTGTTCATTCCGACCTATTTGCAGCTGTCCCGGCATGGAATTTTCTATTTCCGCTGGACGCTTCCTAGGCAGGCAGAGACAAGCCAGCACGGCTTGTGCATCAAGCTGTCCCTACGCACCCGTGACCCAAGTGAGGCATTGCGGCTTGCAACGCCGTTGCGCTATCTGGCCCAAGGGCTGATAGGACGGGGCGCACACAAGCTGATGAACCACAAAGAACTGCATGCGCTTGTGCACGACCATTTCACCAAGCTGGTTGCCAATGCCAAAGCGCGCATCGACAACGAAGGCCCATTGTCCGACGCGATGCAGGGGCAGCTACTGGACGAAATCAAATCTATCAGCGCCGATCTCGCCAGTGACTTCCCGTTACCAGTCTTCGCAGAAATCCCCGCAAATGCCTTTCTAGAGCAAGAGGGCATCCAGGAGGGCAGAGCCAGCATCGACTGTTGATTGTCGCCAGGAACTGACCCGGGATTGTCATTGAGAAGTGACCCGGTT
>NZ_JAUCDN010000103.1:0-10076 GCF_034675085.1 Devosia sp. | reverse complement strand
CCATGTCTTTTGTCCTCGAAAAAAAAAGCGTACGGAGGGGCTCGATGATGCAGTCGTCTCCCTCCCCCTTGCGGGAGGGATCAAGGGTGGGGGGCGTTTGGCCCGAATATTCGGTCTCTCAACACCCCCTCCCAACCTCCCCCGTCAAAAGGGGGAGGAGCCGACCAGTGCCTGCGGCCAGATGGTGCCACTGTCACCGCTCGGGAAACACGAAGCGCCCGGCGATCCGCCGCGCCCAGGCTTCGGTGAGATTGGCCTCGACCACGCCCAGCCGTTCCTGCGCGTGGATGAAGCGCTGGGCGCTTACCAGGATGGCGCAATGCTTGGGCTCGGCCATCCAGCCCAGGCGGAACAGCACCACCTGCCCCGCCGCAAGCGGGCCGGTCTCGGCCACCAGCCAGGTTTCGGCCGCCCGCCGCAGCGCCCCGGCATTGAGGGGATCGCGCATGTCGGGCCGATAGGGCGGCATGATCTCGGGTTCCGGTCCATACAATGCGCGCCAGACGCCGCGCAGCAGCCCCAGGCAATCGCATCCCGCCCTGGCCAGCGACGCCTGGTACCGATAGGGCGTCCCCAAGAAGCTTCGCGCCGCCGCCACCACGCGGTCGGGGCTCATTTCACCACCGCCCGCCCGTCCATGGGCTCGCTGCGGCGCGGATGGCGCAGCACGTAGTCGCTGCCCGGAATATGCGGAAAGCCACGGAAATTGACGGCATTGGCAAATTTCTCCCGGCAGGTGGCGAAGCGCCGGTCGCAGCCCGCGCTCACCTCCAGCGTATCGCCGGCCCCGCCCCAGTCGCCGACCACCAGCGCAAAGCCGAGCAGGTCGCCATCTCCCCATTTCCGATGCGTCACCACGCCTTCGGCGCGCCCCGCCAGCCGTCCATCCGTCCAGCTTGCGCCCCCGAAGCCGAACCAGCCATCGGCAAAGCCCTCCAGCCCGGCCACCAGCACATGGTGCTTGTCCACCACCGCCGTCACCGTGGCATGGCCGCGAAACGCGGGCTGGTCCAGATCGACGCGGCAGCGCCCATCGCCCAGCATGGCGTCGCACAGGCCCTGATAGAGCCGGCCATTCGTGGCGTTGAGTCCTTCCTGCGCCGAGCGCAGTTCGGCGCGGAACAGTCCATCCTCGCGGATGATCTCGCCGATGGTGTCGGCCCGCAGCAGCAGGCGCTGGCTCACATCGGCCCAGTTGACCCGCCAGGTCTCGACGCTGGCCCCGTCATAGCGGCCAAGCAGGATATCGTCTTCGCTGATGGCCTCGCTGGCCAGCACGCCGAGCACTTCGCCGGTTTCCACCTGCGCGCCCAGCCGGGCCGGCATTTCGCCGCCATCCAGCCCATGGACCGGCGAATACTCGACCCCACCAAAGCTCAAGGTTCGGTCATGGTCGGTGAAGCCCAGCACCACCCCGTCGCGCCGGCGCAGCGTCCAGCAATGGGCCAGCGTCGTCTCGCTGCGCGCCAGATGCGCGGCCAGCCCGATATCGAGCGTCTTCATGGCAGGATCTCCACCAGCGGAATGGCGGGTGCCTCCGCCCCCTCGAAACTGGTCAGCTCCACATCGAGCCGATCGGTGTCGAAGCGCACCGGCACGTCGAACAGAAACCCGGCGCGGACCTCCGCCCCCGAAGCCGGGGCGGTGGCGAAGCTCACCACGCCCGTGGCGCCATCCAGGCTCCAGCCGCCGGTCATTTCCGTCCCCGCCACCGCCACGCGCACCGAGCCGGCCACCGGCCGGGTGATCGGGCGCAGATAGGGGTCGAAATCGGCGCCATAGCGCTTGACGAGCGCGAATTCGCTGTGCGCTCCATCCCCAATGCCCAGAAGCTGGTCGAGCGGGGTCGGGATGGCGCCATTGCTGGAAAAATCCAGCCCGTCGCGCCACAGGAAGCCATGCAGCCGCCCGCGCCTTTCCTCGAAAAACGCCAGCACCGCCGCCATGTCGGCGCGCGATTTGATGCCGTAGCCGGCATTGTAGCGCCGGCGGGAATGCTGCCAGCGCCCGTTGCGCTGCTCGCCGCCATTGGCCAGCGTCACCACATCGGTCCTGCGCTCCGGCCCGCCCCGCGCGCCCAGCGCCACGTCGAGCGGAAACCGCACCGCGTGAAAAGCCATGAAAATTCTCCTGGAAATGCCGCCCCGCCGACGCTGCCATTCCGGCCTGCGCCGGAATGACCAGGTGGTTGTGGCCTCAGCTCGCGCGCGCGCCGCGCCGCACCGCACGCAGCAGCATGGCACTCAGTTCGGCCTCGCTGGCGGCGAAGCTGCGCGCGTCCTGCGCGGTTACGTTGAAGGTCACCTGGATACCGCCCCCGCCGCCGCCGGCCACGCCCAGCCGGCCGTCCGGCCCGCGTTGCAGCGGCATGATCGCCTCAGCCCCGGCCTCGCCCATCAGGCCCAGCCCCTGCCCCAGCGGAAAATAGCTGGGGCTGGCGATCACCCCGCCCTTGGCGAAGGGCGTCACCCCGCCCAGCGCCGGATTGGTGGCGGTGAACAGGTTCTCCACCAGCCCGCCCACCAGATTGCCCAGCGGGCGGATGGCGGCCTTGAGGGCGATGTCGGCAAAGCTGCGGGCAATATCGCCCAGCAACGACTTGAAGGATTTGCCGTCCACCAGCGCGCCGCGAAAGGCGGTGTTGATGGCGCGAGCTACGCCATCGGCGAGGTCGCCGATCCGTTCCAGCTCCAGCGACACATCGTTCAATTCGCCCATGAAGGCGTCAGGAAAAAGCTCATTGGCCATCGGGAAAGCGCTCCATCAGTTCGTCGAGTTCGCGGCGGCCCATCGGGCCGGCCCGCTCACCCACCAGCGCGCTCCAGGCGCTGGCCAGTTCGCGCGGGGTCATGGCCCAGAAGTCGCGCGGCGGCAGCCGCAGCACGCCCAGCCCGAAGCGCATCGCCGCATTCCAGGGAAAGGGTTTCATTCCGCCTCTCCAAACGTGGCCCTGAGCAGGCGCGCCGCGATCTCTGCCGCGCCGCGCAGCCCGCCCTCGATGCTGAGCCGCGCCAGATCGTCGTCTTCCAGCGCGTTGCCGCCTCCGCGCAGCCCCGCCCCCAATATGGCGGTGAGGTCGCGCGCCGAGACCCGCCCGGTGGAAAAGCGCTCGGCCAGCCCCACCAGATCGCCGGTCTGCAATCGGCTTTCCAGCTCCGCCAGCGCTCCCAGCGTCAGGCACAGGACCCGTTTTTCACCGCCGATCACCGCCGCGATTTCCCCGCGTTGCGCATTGGCCATTTCGCGTCCCCTCAGATCGCCGTAAAACTCACTTCCCCGGCGCTTTCCAGCGCCAGGTCGAACGTCACCTCGCCGGCATGGTCGGCGGAGAATTCCAGCGCCACGATCTGGAACGGCCCGGCCACCACCCCGAAATCGGGAATGGTCAGCTGCCAGTTACGGATGGTTCCGGCGAAAAACAGCGTGCGCATCTGCGCGTCGGAGGCCGCATCCTTGAAAACGCCGCTGCCCGAGACCGAGGCGCGCTTCACCCCGCCGCCCGATAGCAGCTCGCGCCAGCGCCCGGCGCTTTCCTGGTCGGTGGTGTCGACCGTGGCGGCATTGAAGGCCAGCGCCCGCGTGCGCAGCCCCGCCACGGTGAGAAAACTGCCCGAACCGGTCTGGTCGAGCTTGAGCAGCATGTTCTTTCCGCTCTGAGCGGCCATGATCTTCGCCTTTCAAAATTGGGTTGGGGATGTCCCCCTATTCGCTGAAAAACCGCAGCGTCACCGCCGCGCGGGCCTGCCCGGTGTCGCGGTCGATCACCGTGTCGGTGCGCATATGCTGGCAATGGGTCACCGCCAGCTCGGGCGGGTTCAGCGCCAGGGCCACTTCCGTCACCCGCGCCGCCATGTCCAGCGCATGGCTGCGGCTGGGCTGGGCGCCCCAGCAATGGAGCAGCAGGCGATGCTCCTGCCCCGGCGCGGCATCGCCGTCGCGCGCGATCATGTCGTGGCGGGCGATGACAACATAGGGCGCCGGCCGTCCCCGCGGCGCGGCGTCGAACACGCCGTCCGGGCCGGTCAGCGCCGCCAGCGCCGCATCGGCCCTGAGCGCGCTCACCAGCGCGGCCTGCAACAGGCTGATCGGATGCATGGACTACCCCGTGAAACTGGTTTCGCTGCAGGCGCAGCTGACAAAGGCCCGGCGGCCATTGAGGTCGGCGGCGCTGACCACGTCGAGATTGCGCCCGCGATAGACCAGCCGGTCGCCGGGGCGGATATCGGTGCGGAAGCGCAGCACGATGGTGTGCGAAATCTCCACCGCGCGGCCATCGGCGCTGGTGCCCTGGCGGCCGGTGAGGCTGCGCACCCGCGCCCACAACGTGGCCACCGGCACAAAGAGCGTCACGTGCCCGCCCCCGGCCTCACCGGCCATTTCGCGGCGGCGGAACTGCACGCGATCGGTCAGCGTGCCGATGGGCGGCGGCTGCGCGCTCATAGCCGCACCCGCTTGTGCCCGGCCACCAGACGATCGAAGCCGGATGGGACCACGCTGCCCGCCCCCGCCGCGATCACCGCGTCGCGGTGCTCGAACCAGTAGGCGACCAGCACCAGCATGGCCTGCATCAGGTCGGCCGGCACGTCCTCGGGCGCCGCGCCGAAACCGGCGACATAGTCGATCTCGATGCCGCCCTGCTCGCGCAAAGGCGGCGCGCCGGCCACCTCGCGCGGCAGCATCAGCCGGTCCGGCGCATCAAGAAACTGCGCCAGCGGCACGGCATGTGGCATGCCCTCGCCGTCATAGGCGGTGATCTGGGTGAGGCTGATGAAGGGCGAAACCGGCAGCGCCACCATGCGGCTTTGCGGCCAGCCATCGAGCACCAGCCGCCAGCTCTGGGCCAGCATGGCCTTGCCGGTCACCGCCTCCACATGCAGCCGCGCCGCCCCGATCAGGGTCTGGATCAGCCCGTCCTCGGCCATGTCGTCGACGCGCAGGAAGGCCCGGGCCTGGGCAAGCGAAACCGGCTCCTGGGCCGGCCCGGCCAGAAGATAGCATGTCATGTTTGTTGCCTTTGGTTTTGTGAATCCACCGCCGCGATGCCACCCCGGCTCAGGCCGGGGTGACATCGCGGTTATGGAAGCGTCCTATTCCCCTACGACGCCGCGAATTTCAGCAGCTTGATGGCGTCATAGTCCGCCACGCCCCCGCCGACGCGCTTGGTGGTGTAGAACAGCACATAGGGCTTGGAGCTGAACGGGTCGCGCAGCACCGAGACGCCCTGGCGGTCGACGATGAGATAGCCGCGGCGGAAATCGCCGAAGGCGATGGAGAGCGAATTGGCCCCGATATTGGGCATGTCCTCGGCCTCGACCAGGTCGAACCCCATCAGGCGCGCCCGCCCATCGGCCGAGCCCGCCGGCTGCCACAGGTAATTGCCGTCCACGTCCTTGAGCTTGCGCAGCGCGGCCTGGGTCTTGCGGTTCATCACCCAGCTGGCATTCTGGCGATAGCCGGCCTTGAGCGCATAGACCAGGTCCACCAGCACGTCGCTGGCATTGCTGGCGGGCAGCGCGCCGGCGGCGCCGGTGGCCACATAGCCCAGCTTGCCCCATTGCCAGCTCGCCTCGGCCACGCTGGAAGCGGCCAGAAAGCCGGTGGGCTTGTTGACCCCATCGCCCGAGACGAAGGCGGTGGTTTCCTGGGCGGCAAAGGCGGCGTTCACCTCGTCGGCGATCCACTGGCCCACATCCACCGCCGCATCGTCGAGAAAGGCCGAGGTCGCCGCCGGCATGGCATAGAGTTCGGTGGTGGGATAGCTCAGTTCCGCCAGCGTCTGGCTGTTGGTGGTGGGGCGGGCGGCGGTTTCGCCCACCCAGCCGGTGGCCGGGCCGCTCACCGTCACCGGGCGCTTATAGACCGAGCCCGATACCTGCCGCACCCCGGCAATGGCGCGGATGGGCGACACCGCCGTCATCAGCCGGGTGATTTCGCCCTCGGTGTCGGCCGGCACCACATAGCCGCCATCGGCACTGACGCCCACCGAGAGCGCCTTTTCCTCGCCGCGCTTCACATAGGCGGCGAAGGCATCCTTGTATTCGCCATTGGCTTCGGCCGCCTTGGCGTCGAGCCGGGGACGGGCACGCTCCAGCTGCGCCCGGTCCAGCGCCGCCTTCTGCCCGTCGAGCACGGCGTTGAGCCGCTCGAGCTTGCCCTCCAGGAGGCCATCGGCGCTGCCGCGCTTTTCGATTTCGGCGAGGCGCCGGTCGTTGGTGGCCTTGAATTCCTCGAAGGCGGCGGAAAATTCGGCGAAGAGCGCCGGAATGTCGCCGCCGGCGCCGGCCTTGGTCTCGAGGCCGTCAGTGGTCATGTCCATGCTGTGTCCTATCGGTTGCGGATGGTGTTGGTGGCCGCCGCGATGGCGGCGCCGGTGGAAATGCCGGAGGGGGCGATGCGCGCCGCCTCCATCATCGGAAAGGTCACGATCGAGACCTCGAACAGGTCGATCTGCCAGAGCTTGCGGTGCCCGCCCTGGCGAGTGGCCCTGACGGTGCGGAAGCCGATGGAGAGCCCGTCCAGCGCCTGCGCGCCGATCAGCTTGCGCAGCGCCTCGGCGCGCTCGACGCCGGGCACCAGCCGGCCGGAAACGAAAAGGCCATGGGCGTCCTCGCCCATGGCCTCCCAGATGCCCACCGGCTCCTTGGGGTCGTGCTGGAACAAAAGCCTGATGCGGCCGCGCCGCCTTTCGAGGCTTTGCCGGAAGGCGCCCGGCATCACCATGTCGCCCCCGGCATCGACCTGGTTGAAGACGCTGGCATAGCCCGAAAACCGCCCGTCCTCGTCTATCGGAATGGCGCCCATCAGCGTTTTTCCGCGGGCCGCGCCGGGCGCGCACCGGCCTTCATATTGGCCAGCGTTCCGGCCAGGTTCCAGGCGAACTGGCGGAAAGTCTGCTGCGCATTCTCCCGTTTATTCTTGTTTTTCATGAGCTTACTCATCCCTCCTGAAAAGCCGATTCAGATTGGCGATTTCCTGCACGAAGTCGTTGAAGTGTTGATTCACCTTGGCCATTTCGCGCAGGCTCCAGACCAGCAGCGCGCTGGCGCCGCTGGCCCACAAAAACAGCGCCAGATGCGCCAGGTCGCCGCGCTCGACGACGGTTCTGGTCAATTCGTCCATTGGCTCCTCCGGGCAAAGAAAAAGCCCCGCGAGGGGGCTGGAAAGGTTTGCACTATCGGCGCCAGGCTAAAGCCTGGCGCGCACCAAGGCGAAGAATTCTCCGATATGATCCGCCCGGGCGAAGCCGAAATCCGCCCTCGACTTTTTCCAAAGCCCTAGCAGATGATTGCCGGCATCGGGCTTGGCCAGAACCACGTCGAGAAAGTCTGCCAGCTCCCGGCATTCTTTCCGATCCAGGCCCTGCACCAGATAATCGGCCAGCGCCGTCTCGTTGGCTTCGACAAAGAACGGCACATCCTGATGAAATCGCATGGCGAGCGCCCAGAAGCTGGCGGGGGTATCCATGGCTTCACTCCAAATATTGGCCCGTCACGGCGTGCATCGCCTCTATTCCGGCGCCAGCAAACACGATTTGAAGAAATCGCCATGCGTCAGGAGCAGTTCAACCTCGGCCTCGCTCAGCACGAAGTCGGGATGGGTCTTGCCAGTTCTCATCTTTCGGTCGAGGCCGATGACAATCTCATACGCCTCCGCTGGCAGCGCTGCGGTGGAAACCACCGTGCATTGATCACCATCGACATGGCGTCGCGTTTTGCCGTCGCGGCCGAAGCGGAACGGCATTTGCGTCGTCACGTGACGCGCCGAGAAGCCATCCTCATCGAGCTTATAGACGAGCAGCAGTTTCTCCTGGCTGCCCGCTCCCAGCCCGAAGATCACATCACCGGCCTTTATGGCGGCAAGAGCCTGCTGTCTGGATGACATCGGGGGATCCTCCACTATCGTAAAGCTGGATCGACGTTGCGGAGAAGCTCGAATTGCTGATTATGAGACAATTTCTCAATTCCCCGGGCTCAACCGATCGAAAGCAACTCGAAGACCTCGCTGGCAACGTCGATCAGATAATGTTCGTCAGCGCTCCATTTGAACTTCGGCATGAAATAAAAGCGAGGCGCGCCAACAGGCTCCGCCAGCATCCACATATCGCCTCGCCTTGCTGGCGACAGCGAATGGCGCATGTATCCGGGCTGGAACCCCGCCACTACCGTGCCGTCAGAATTGAGGAAGCTCGAAATATAAGCCAGCGCAAACACATCTCCCCTCTCCCGAGGCTGGAAAAGCGCATGCTGCCGGCGCAGTATCGGGGCGGCTCGATCCGCTACCGAAATATTGGTGATCCGCTGCATCAGAATGATCCAGGATATGGCAAGGCAGGAAGCGTCGGCGGAAAAATCTCAGCCGCATCTATTTCCTTGGCGAATTGCCGGCCAAGCATGTCTAGATAGATACAATGCCTCAGCAAGCGATCATCGCCAAGGCCGACCCTCTGGGTGAGGAGTCTGGCGCCGCCTGGATCAGCAACCCATTGCCCGCCCTCCGGCGTTCCCTTGGGCGTTCTGGGCTGGTCGGGCCGGTACTTTCGCACCATCTCGTCGAGGGCCAATCCCAGCCGGCGTTAAGCCAGGCAGAGCCGCAAGTCCGCGACGGCGATCCGCCATTCGAGCCGTGCCGGCGCCATCACTCCCGCTCCCCCGGCCCGATGCCCAGCATGTCGCGCTTTTCCGCGTCGGTGAGGAAGCCCGCTTCACTGACGCGGGCCCAGAGGGCGGCGCGGTCCTCGGCCAGGGCTTCGACGCCGTCGAAATCGGGCACGACGCTGGCCCCGAAGGCAGGCTCCAGCCAGAAGGTCAATTCGTCCGCCACCCGCATCACCAGCGGGATCAGCGTCTGCCGCCATAGCGCGCGATTGGCTTCGGCCAGGTTGGCATAGGTGTTGTCGCCCGGCAGGCCGAGCAGTTGCGGAGGCACGCCGAAGGCCAGGGCGATAGCGCGCGCCGCCGCGTGGCGGGCCTCGATGAAATCCATGTCGCGCGGGGTGAGCGCGATGGTCTTCCAGTCGAGCCCGCCTTCGAGCAGCATGGGCCGTCCGGCATTGGCGGCGCCGGAGAAATTCTCCTCCAGCTCGGCCTTGAGCCGTTCGAACTGGTCGGGGGTCAGCCCCTGCCCCGCCGCCGAATAGACCAGCGCCCCGCTGGGGCGCGCGGCATTGTCAAGCAATGCCTTATTCCAGCCGGCAGCGGCGTTGTGGATGTCCAGGCTCGTTTGCGCCGCCTCCAGCGGCGCCATGCCGTAATGGTCGTCCATGGGATGGAACAGGGCCATATGCAGCACCGCCGGCAGCGGCGCGCCGTCCTGGCGCAGGCGCGTGGTGCGTCCGCCGGCGGTATAGTCATAGGCCATGGGCCAGCCATCGGCGCCCGCCACCACCTTCATGCGGTCGGGGCGCAGGCAGAACAGCCCCTTGACCTCCCCATCCACCACCCCGGCCTGCAAATAGGCATTGCCGGCGGTTTGCAGATAGGCATAGACCGCCTCAAGCATTTCCGCGCCCGATTGGCGCCCATTGGGCCGCGCCAGCAGCATGGCCAGCGGATGTTCGTCGAGGCGCCGGCCGTTTTCCACCACCGCCAGGGGCACGCGATTGGCCGTCTCGGCAATCAGCCGCACGCAGCGATAGACCACCGGATTGCGTGCGAATCCCTGGTTGACCAGGCTTGCGAAACCGCGCCCGCTCCAGTTCGCCGCGCCCAGCTGGCTGAGGCTGAGCAGGGTCTGCCCGCCAAAAGCCTTGCGTTCGGCAGGCGCATGTTTCCGCCCGCCCCTGAGGCGGTCGATCCAGTTCGGCATGGTCTTGTCCTTGTTGGTGTCGTTCTGGAGGCCCCCCTCCCAACCTCCCCCATCAAGGGGGAGGTGCGGCCCTCTGTCCCTGGCACGATGGTGCCCACCCACCGAACGGCACCCTCCCCGTTGTGGGGAGGGATGGGGAGGGGGCTGCCGCCCCCGCAAGCTCCCTCAAAGCCCCCTTACCCGGGGCCGCATGTCGTTGAGCAGCAATTCGGTCAGTGCCCAGACCAGCGCATCGACGCGGTCGGGCGAATGGCCGTCGCTCTTGCCGTCGG
>NZ_JAUCDN010000102.1:0-10082 GCF_034675085.1 Devosia sp. | reverse complement strand
AATCCCCGCCTGCGCAACCGCCAGGGCCAGTACATGGTCTGCAACCAGCAGGGCATGATCCTCAAGCGCGGGCACGATCTGGCGCAGGTGCTGCGCGTGCTCGACCCGCACCTGGTGGTGGTGGGCTAAAGCGCCTTTTGCATATGCACGACGTCGTGCCAGCGCTCGAATTTGAAACCGACCTGGCGATAGAGCCCGACCTTTTCGAAGCCGAATTTTTCGTGCAGGCGGATGGAATTCTCCGTATCGGCGGTGATGACCGCCAACATCTGGTGAAAGCCGAGCGTCTTGGACTGGTCGAGCAGCGCCGCAAGCAGCGTCTTGCCGAGCCCTTTTCCGGTCTCGTCGGGGTGAAGATAGATCGAATCCTCCACCGTGAAGCGATAGGCGGCGCGGGGGCGGTAGAAGCTGGCATAGGCATAGCCCAGCACCCGGCCCTCGTGTTCGGCCACGATCAGGGGGTGGCCCAGGTCAAGCAGGTGGCCGAATTTTTCCGCCATGGCCGGTTCGCCCGGCACCTCGGTGTCGAAGGTGATGGCGGTGTTCCGGACGTAATGGGCATAGATGGCGGTGAGGGCGGGCACGTCGGCCCAGCCGAAGGGGCGCAGGAGAAAATCGGTCACGGATGTGGTTCCGCGCAGGAAAAAGGGACCGCAGCCTTTTACGCTGCGATCCCCGATGTCGTCCAACCAAATCGCGCCGGGCGCGGGCCTGACTACTCGCGATTGCCGAAGAGGCGCAGTAGCATCAGGAAGAGGTTGATGAAGTCGAGATACAGGCTCAGCGCCCCCATGACGGCGTTCTTGGTCAGAACGTCGGCGCCATAATGCTCGGCGTAGTTTTCCTTGATCTTCTGGGTGTCGTAGGCGGTGAGGCCGACAAAGACCAGGACGCCAACCACGGAGATGATGAACTCCATCATGCTCGACTGCATGAAGATGTTGACGATCGAGGCGATGATGATGCCGATCAGGCCCATCATCAGGAAGCTGCCGAACTGGCTCAGGTCGCGCTTGGTGGTGTAGCCGTAAAGGCTCATCGCGCCGAAGGTGGCGGCGGTGATGAAGAACACCTTGGCGATGGAGGCGTCGGTATAGACCAGGAAGATCGAGCTCAGCGACAGGCCCATAATGGCCGAGAACGCCCAGAAGATGGCCTGGGCCGCGGGGGCCGAGAGCTTGTTGATGCCGAAGCTGAGCACCAGGACGAAAGCCAGCGGCGCCAGCGCCACGACCCACATCAGGGGAGTGGTGTAGAGCAGCGCGCCCCAGGAGGTCAGCTCGCCATTGGCGAAGGCGGCGGCATTGCTGAAATAGGCAACGAGCCCCGTCACCACCAAGCCGATGCCCATATAGTTGTAAACGCGCAGCATGTAGCTGCGAAGGCCCTCATCGATGGCCAAGGCCGAGCCGGCCCGCGCTCCGAGGGTCTGGCGGTCATATTCAGCCATAGTCGGTTCCTTTCCCAAATGCTGCGGCCCATAGGGACCGCCGGTGGGCGTTTTCTCGCCACTTGCGGTGCAATATGGATGCGCGTTCCGGGGTTTACAAGGGATCTTGCAGCAAATGCGACGATTGGACTGGCCCCTTCAAGGGGCTGTGTTAGGGTCAGGACGAATCGCGTTCTGTCCCAGGCAAGGGAGGGCTTGATGCCCCGGCTCTTTACCGGCCTTGAAATTCCGGCCGATATCGGGTTCGCGCTGTCGCTCAAGCGGGGCCGGCTGGCCGGCGCGCGCTGGATCGATCCGGACAATTATCACATTACCTTGAGGTTCATCGGCGATGTCGATGGACAGACCGCCGACGAGATCGCATTGGGGCTCGACCGGCTGGCCCATGGTCCGATTTTTCCGCTGCGGCTCACCCATCTGGGCATTTTTGGCGGCGACAAGCCGCGCAGCCTCTATGCCGGCATCGCGGCCAGTGAGGCTCTCAGCCGTTTGCAGGCGGCCCAGGAGCGCATGCTGCAGCAATTGGGGCTTGCGCCCGAGGGGCGCAAATTCGTGCCGCATGTGACCCTGGCCCGGCTGCGGGGAATGGCGGGGGCCGAGGCCGCCCGCTTCATGGCGGAAGCGGGCCAGTTCCAGCCGCTGGAATTTTCCGTGGGGCGGTTCGTGCTGTTTTCCAGCCGCGATTCGGTCGGCGGCGGCCCCTATCTGGTCGAGCAGGATTATCCGCTGGCGGCTTAAATCCTTGCACCAGGCAATGATTTAAGTCCCCGATCTGGCGCGTTTCCGAACCGCACAACCGTTGCCGCTTTTGCTGGAAGCGCGCTAAAGCCCGCCCATGCGGCACAGAAGCGCCCATTCTTGCGGCGATACCTTCGAGACGGACAGGCGCGAGAGCTTGACCAATTCGAGATTTTCCAGCGCCGGCGTCGCCTTGATTTCGGCCAGCGTCACCGGGCGGGGCAGGGGTTTTACCGCCTGCACGTCGACGCAATCCCAGACGATCTGACCCTTGTCATTGGGCTCGGCGGTGCTGTCGGGATGGGCGAGCGCCACGATTCTCATGATGCCCACGATCTCCTTGCCGATATTGGAGTGGTAGAAGAAGGCTTCGTCGCCCAGCGCCATGGCCCGCATATTGTTGCGCGCCGCGTAGTTGCGCACGCTGTGCCACTCCTCCACCTCGCCACGCCCGGTCTTTTTCACGAGGTCGTCGAAGGAAAAGACGTCGGGCTCCGATTTCATCAGCCAATAGGCCATGGTCTATTTCCCCGGCGTCATATGGTCGTAAGCCAGCCGCCAGGGCTTGATCTCGACCTGCCCGAAAATACCCTCTTTGACGAAGGGGTCGGCATGGATGAGGGCAGTTGCTGCTTCCAGCGTCTCGGCTTCCACCACCACGAGCGAGCCGCAGGGATTGCCGGCATCGTCCAGCAGCGCGCCGGCGAGGCGCAGGGTCTGGCCAAGGCTTTCCAGATGCTGGAGATGGAGCGGCCGGGCGGCGAGGCGCTGGTCCAGCGTGCCGGGCTTGTCCTTGGCGATCATGGCGTAGAGCATTTCAAACCTCTCTCTTGAGCGGGCGGGACATCAGCCCCGCCACCACCGTGGCGATATCGGCCCTGCCGCTCAGCACGGCCTCGATGGCGTCGACCAGCGGCACGTCGACCCCCAGGCTTTTTGCAAGGGCCGCGGCAACCGGCGTGGTGGCGACGCCTTCGGCCAGGGGCGCGCCGGCGGCGAGAATGGCCGCGACGCTCGCGCCCCGGCCCAGCGCCATGCCGAACTGATAATTGCGCGACTGCACCGAGGTGCAGGTGAGGGTCAGGTCGCCCAGCCCGGCCAGGCCCGTGAGCGTGGTGGCCAAGCCGCCCATGGCAGCAACCAGCCGTGCCATTTCCGCATAGCCCCGCGCGATCAGAGCCGAGCGGGCCGAGGCGCCCAGGCCGGCGCCCTCAATGGCGCCGCAGGCCAGTGCGTAGACGTTTTTCAGCGCCCCGGCGATTTCCACCCCGATGCGATCGTCGGCGGCATAAGGGCGCAAGCCGGGGCCGGCCAGGGCCGAGGCAATCTCCGAGGTGAGGCTAGCGTCGTCTCCTGCCAGCGTCACCGCCGTGGGACGGCCCGCCGCTACATCGGCGGCGAAGCTGGGGCCCGAAAGGACGAAGGGAATGGCTTCCGGCGCCATGTCGGCGAGGATTTCGCTCTGCCGTTGCAGGCTGCCGGTTTCCAGTCCCTTGGCCGAAAGAACTACCGGTCTGCCGGCCATAAGCGCCGGATCGAGCTCGCCCAGAACGCCCCTGCTCGCTTGGGCCGGGACGGCCAGAATAAAAAAATCGGCGGGAACGGCGTTCGTGCTGGCCCGGATATTGGCATGCAGGAGCTGCGTGCCCAGAGCGGCGGAATTGGTGTGACTGCTGTTGATTTCCTCGACCCGTGCGGGGTCGCGCGCCACCAGCGTCACCTGCCGCCCGGCCATGGCCGCCGCCTGGGCCAGGGCCGTGCCCCAGGCGCCGCCGCCGATGATGCAGACCGTTTCAAGCCGCATGAGGGTTCACTTTCATGTCGGCGGTGTCGAGCGGCCAGCGCGGGCGGGCAACAGTGTCGAGCCCGTTTTCGATTCCCAAGGCAAAGCGCTCGGCTCCTGCCCAGGCGACCATTGCGCCATTGTCGGTGCATAGCGGAATGGGTGGCACGGTCAGCTCCGCCCCCTCGGCTTCGGCCACCTCTGCCAGTGCCCTGCCAATGGCGCGGTTGGCGGCCACCCCTCCGGCCACCACCAGGCGGGGCGGCATGTCGGGATGTTCGGATTTGAGGCGCTGGAGGGCCTGGCGGGCGCGCACCGCCACCACTTGGGTCACTGCCGCCTGGAAGCTGGCGGCGATATCGGCGACATCCCTGTCGGATAGGGGAGCCTGGGCTTCGGCGGCGAGACGAACCGCGGTCTTGAGCCCGGAAAAGGAAAAATCCAGCCTGGCCTCGCGCAGCAGTGGCCGGGGAAAGGCAAAGCGTTTCGGATCGCCGCTCAGGGCAACGCGCTCCAGCGCCCGCCCGCCGGGATGGCCTAGGCTGAGCAGCTTGGCCACCTTGTCGAAGGCTTCGCCCAAGGCATCGTCGATCGTGGTGCCCCAGCGCTCATAGTCGCCCACGCCGCGCACCAGAACGAACTGGCTGTGGCCGCCAGACACGAGCAGCATCAGATAGGGAAAGGGCACATTGTGGGTCAGCCGGGCGGTTAGCGCATGGGCTTCGAGATGATTGATGGCGATAAGGGGCTTGCCCAGGGCTGCCGCCAAGGCCTTGGCGGTGGTGAGCCCCACCAGCACCCCGCCGATCAGCCCCGGGCCGGCGGTGGCGGCGATGGCATCGACCTCGCTCAGATCCACGCCGGCTTCGCGGCTGGTCTGGGCGATGATATGATCGAGCCAGGTGACATGGGCCCGCGCCGCCAGTTCGGGCACGACGCCGCCGAATGCCGCATGTTCATCGAGCTGGCTTCGCACCACATTGGAGCGAATCGTGGCGCGGCCTTCGGCATCGCGCGTGACGATGGCCGCCGCGGTTTCGTCGCAACTGGTCTCTATGCCCAGTATGGTGGCTGACGCTTGCCCGGTCACGACGAAGTGGTTACTCCCTTTCGTGTCCCGGTTTTCCAGGACGGCTCCTGCCTACTATAGGACATGAAGACTTTGCAATCGCCCACTCCCTTCGCCCGAATCGGAACCCGCGGCAGCCCGCTGGCGCTGGCCCAGGCGCAATTGGTGCGCCGCCTGCTCGCCCAGGCCCATGGCGTAGACGAGGACGACATCGCCATTTCGGTCATTTCCACCGGCGGCGACCGCAGCCAGGCCAGCAATGCCAGCCTTACCGAAATCGGCGGCAAGGGCCTGTTCACCAAGGAAATCGACGAGGCCATGCTGGCGGGCGAGGTCGATATCGGGGTGCATTCCTCCAAGGACGTGGCAACGGCCATGCCGGCGGGATTGCGGCTCGCCGCCTTTCTCGAGCGTGAGGACGTGCGCGACGCCTTCATGTCGGTGAAGGTGCAGAGCCTCGACCATCTGGGAGAGCGGGCGCGTTTCGGCACCTCCTCCATCCGCCGTGCGGCGCAGGTGTTGCGGGTGCGGCCCGACCTCGAAATCGTGCCCTTTCGCGGCAATGTCGGGACACGGCTGCAAAAATTGCTCGATGGGGTGGCCGACGCGACCATGCTGGCCATGGCGGGCCTCAACCGGCTCGGCGAGGGCCATCGCGCCACCGCTGCGCTCGACCCCGAAATCTTTATGCCGGCCCCGGCCCAGGGCGCCATCGGGCTTGCGGTGCGCGAGGGTGACGCCCGCATGGCCGAACTGGTGGCCGCGCTCGATCATGCGCCCACCCATGCGGCGATCGGCGCCGAACGCGCCATGCTGGCGATATTGGACGGCTCCTGCCGTACGCCGGTAGGGGCGCTTTCGAGCGGCAGCGATGGGCGATTGACGCTCAGGGGCCAGATATTGAGCCTGGATGGCAAGGATTGCTTTGAAAGCGCGGCCAGCGGCAGCGATCCGCTGGAGATCGGGCGCAAGGTGGGCGCGGATCTTGTCGCCCAGGCCGGCAGCGACTGGCTGGCGCAGTGGACGCGCCGCTGATGCGCATGCTGGTGACACGGCCCGAACCGGATGCGCAATCGACCCTGGCCCGTCTGGCGGCCCTTGGTATAGAGGCGGTGGCGGCGCCGGTCATGGTTCGCCAGACGCTCGACACCAGCCTGCCGCCGGCCGATGGCTTTACCGCCATGGTGTTGACCAGCACCAATGCGCTGCGGGCGCTGGATGAGCGCGACATGCTGGCACGCTATCGCCATCTGCCGGTCTTTGCCGTGGGGGACCGCACCGCCATGGAGGCGCGCGCGGCCGGTTTCGACAGGGTCAGCAGCGCCGCCGGCGCCTTCGCCGATCTGGTCAACGCCATGACCATTGCCCGCGTGCCCGGGCCGATCTTCTATCCGGCCGGCCGCCACCAGAGCGCCGACCTGGCCGGCGCGCTGGCGCCGCTGGGGGTGATGGTGGCCACCGCCAAGGTCTATGAAATGGTGGCAGTAGAGGCTTTGCCGGCCGATATCGTGGCACAGCTGGGCGGCGGGATCGACGCGGTGCTCTGCTATTCGCGGCGCACTGCGCAGATTTTTGCCGCGCTGGCGGGAGACGTACCGGTCGACCGGCGCCGGCATCTGGGCATGCTCTGCATTGCCGAGGCGGTGGCCGAGCCGCTGCTGGAGGCCCGGTTCAGCCGCATCGCCCTGGCCGACCGCCCGGACGAGGATGCCATGATGGCGCTGGCTTTGGCTTTTGCCCGCGAGCAAACTGGGCCATGATCGACAGGCGATGAGAGGATAGGCGCAATGGCGGAAAGCAAGGGCAGCGATGGCAAGCCGGGCGAAACCCGGAGCGGTCCGGTCAAGCCGCCGGTGCTGGATCTGACGGCGCGCGCCGGCGGTCCGGAAGCGCCCGGCGCCAAGCCGGGGGAAGAGCCCAAGGCAAAACCCGCGCCCACCGCGCCGTCTCCGGCTGCCCGCGTCGGCCCTTCCGGTGGCAGGGCGGGCCTTGCCATCGGCGCCGCCTTGGGCGGCGGAGTTCTGGGGCTGGCCGCGGCCTACGGCCTGGCCTGGTTCGGGTTCTGGCCGACGACGCCGGCCTCCGTGCCGCCGGCCGATCCGCGTCTCGCCCAGTTCGCCACCGCCATTCCCGAGCTTGAAAGCTCGGCACAGGGGTTGAGGAGCGAGCTGGCGGCACTGACGCAGCGCCTCCAGGCCCTGGAAGCAGCCGAGCCGGTCTCCTCCGCGCAAGGGGGAGATGCCGAAGCGCTGGCGGCGGTCCGGGGCGATGTGGCGGCCCTGGCGGCGGTCCGGGGCGATGTGGCGGCCCTGGCGGCGCGAATCGACATGCTCAACCCTGCGGCGCCGGCAGAGACTGGGCTTTCTGGCCGCGTGGACGAGATCGCCGCGCGGCTTGGCAGCGCCGAAGCACAGTTACGCCAGCTCGACAGCAGCGTCAGCGAGAACGCCGCCGCCCTGGCCGGCCAGAGCGGCAGCATCGACGCGGTGCTGCAATTGCCGCTCATCCTTTCAAGCCTGGAAAGCGCCTTTGCCGGCGGCCGGCCCTATCAAACCGAGCTCGCCGCATTGCGCACCGCGCTTCCCCAGGCCTCCATTCCCCCCGCCATCGCCAATGGCGCCGGGGAGGGGCTGACCCGGCCCGACATTATCGCCGCGCGTTTCGCCGAGGTGCTGCCCGCCATGTTGGCCGGCCGCCCGGCCGATCCGAATGCCGACTGGCAGGAGGGAGCGCTGGACTGGTTCCGCGGCGCCATTGCGCTGCGTCCGACCGGAGAATCGGCCGGGGACGATCCCGAGGCGGTGATGTCGCGCCTGGAGGCAGCAATCGCCCGGCGCGACTTCGCCAGTGCGGAAACGCTTTTCGTCAGCCTGCCCGCTCCGATGCAGGCAGCGGCGGGCGCAGTGCCCTCCCTGGTCGAAGCGCAGGCCGAGGCGGCGCGCTTTCTCACCGCGCTGCGGCAAGAGGTTCTCTCGGGAGGGGTGCGCCCATGATCCGGCTGGCTTTCTGGATCATCGGCAGCCTGGTCGTCGCCGCCCTCGCAGCCTGGCTCATGGGGCTGGAGGGAACGCTGACGCTGGAAGCGGCCGGCTATCGCATGCAGCCCCGGTTGGGGACGGCCGTCTTCATGTTCATCGTGCTGGCCGCTGTAGTGATCGCGCTCTGGGCGCTGGTGCGGCGCATTCTGGCCGCGCCCCGTAACATGGCTCGCCGCAATCGCGAAAAGCGTCGCCAACAGGGGGTGGATGCCCTGTCCGACGGGTTTGTGGCCTTGCAGGCAGGCGATCCGGCGCGGGCGCGGGCTCTGGCCCGCGATGCCCAGGCGCGGCTACCCGACAATGCTGCTGCCCGCCTGCTCGAGGCGCGTGCCGATCTGGCGCTGGGCGACATGCCGGCGGCGCGCGAGCACTACCGGGCGTTGATCGCCAATGAAAACACCGCCCTCGCCGCCCTTGCCGGGCTCTATGACCAGGCCAGGGCGCAGCATCGGCCCGACGCGGCGCTGACCTTTGCCCGCAAGGCGCTGGCGCTGGCACCGCAAAGCGGCTGGGCCGCCGATGCCGTGTTCGACGATCTGGCCCGGCGGGGCCAATGGGCCGAGGCGGTTGCCATGGTCAATGTCGAACTGGCGGCCAATCGCGAGGAACGGGCGCGCAAGCGCCGCCGCCAGGCGGTGATCGAAACCGCCCGCGCCCGTGAGACGGAAACCTCCAATCCGCTTTCGGCGCTCGATCATGCGCTGACAGCCTTGCGGCTCCTGCCCGATTTCGTGCCGGCGGCGCTGATCGCGGCCCGCATCCACATCAATCGCGGCGAGACCCGCAAGGCAATGAGCCTCTTGCGCCGCATCTGGCGCGCCACCGGCCATCCCGACGTGGCCGCGCTCTACGCCCATGCCCAGCCCGGCGCCTCGGCTGTCGACCGGCTGCGGCGGCTGGGCGAGATCATCGAAATGCCCCCGCCGCATCGGGCCGCCGGCATGGCGCTGGCCCGCGCCGCTATCGACGCCTATGACTGGCAGTCGGCCCGCCAGGCCCTGGCGCCCTTTGCCGGGAGCGACGCCACCCAGGGCGTTGCCAGCCTCATGGCCGAAATCGAGGAGGGGGAAACCGGCGATCAGGGCAAGGCCCGAGAATGGCTGGCTCGCGCCGTGCGCGCGCCGCGCGATCCCGCCTGGACTGCCGATGGGCTGGTGAGCGACGAGTGGGAACCCGTCTCCCCGGTCACCGGCAAGCTCGACGCCTTCGAGTGGAAAGTGCCGGTGACGCTCAGCGCGCGCAACCCCGAACCGCCTGGTGTGGCACAATTGCCGGCCGAGGCTCCCTTGCCTCTTGCACCGGCGGCCAACGCCACGTAAAAGGCCAGCCGTCGCCGCAGTAGCTCAGTTGGTAGAGCACGTCATTCGTAATGATGGGGTCGGGGGTTCGAGTCCCTTCTGCGGCACCATCGTCTTTCCGACATCGGGGGTTTTCCGCTCAGGCCGTTTCCCCGGCTTCGAGCAGGCGCAGCCTGTGCGCCTGGCGAGCGGTGGGGGCGATGGCCGGATGCAAATGGCCGGAGCCGAAAAGGACGGCGCGCTCCTGCGGGGTCGACATGAAGAAGGGAAAGCGCCCCATGATGCGGTCGTAGATTTCCGAGATGCGGCCACCGAACAGGCAGACCGGAAAGGTCAGTTCGCCCCAATAGCCCACGCCCGCCATCTGCTCCAGGCCGAAGACCCGGCGGTAGAAGGGGCCGTGCTCGGGGCGCACCGAAGAGATGCAGTGGGTGGTGTTGAAATATTCGCAGGCCATCACCGCCATGCGCAGGGTGAGATAGGGCAGGGCCGGAAATTCCAGCGAGGCTTCGTGATCGGCGGTGAAGCGGCTGGGATCGACATAGCTGCCCCCCGCCTCGATGATGCCGCCCAGCACGTCCGGCCAGATCAGCCGGCTGGGGGAAGTGGGCTCCTGCGCCGTGGCGATATGCAGGCGAATGGAGCTGACCAGCCGGTCTCCGATATAAACCCCGAAGCACTGGCAATTGGGGGCCTCGTCGAAGGC
>NZ_JAUCDN010000101.1:0-10138 GCF_034675085.1 Devosia sp. | reverse complement strand
ATGCGCTGTTCCAGGGGGAATGGGACGAGGAATTGCGTTTCGCCATTCTCGACCGCGAGTGGCGGCGCTCGGGCAAGGTTCACGATCTTCCGCCACGCCACCGCGTCGCCTGAATTGCCCAATCGGGGTAAAACCGGTTATGAGCGCCCCACCTTTCAACAGGATGGGGCGACATGGCCGGCACCGATACTTCCATCAAGATCGAGCTTCTTCCCGCGCCGGCGGTCATTCTGTGCGAGCCGCAATTGGGCGAGAATATCGGGGCGGCGGCGCGGGCCATGGCCAATTTCGGCCTGTGGGACCTGCGCCTGGTGCGCCCGCGCGACGGCTGGCCCAATGAGCGGGCCGTCGCGGCCGCCTCGCGCGCGGATCACGTCATAGAACGGGTGCGCGTGTTCGAGACGCTGGAAGCGGCGATCGCCGATTGCCATCTGGTGCTGGCCACCACCGCGCGCTCGCGCGACATGCAGAAAGAGGTGATCGGCCCCGATGAAGCGGCCGAGCGCATGGCGGCCCGCATTGCCGCCGGGCAGGGCGTGGCGCTGCTGTTCGGCCGCGAGCGCTGGGGGCTGCTCAACGAGGAAGTGGCCATGGCCGACACCATTGTCACCCTGCCGGTGGAGCCGGCCTTCGCCTCGCTGAACATCGCCCAGGCGGTGCTCATCCTCGCCTATGAATGGCGCCGCCATGGCGGCAGGGACGGGGAGCAATTGCCCTTTGGCAGCGGGCTTTCGGAGGTGGCGCCACGCAGCGAGCTTGTTGGGCTTTTCGAGCATCTTGAAGGGGTGCTCGACCAGACCGGGTTTTTCACCACGCCGGACAAGCGTCCCAGCATGGTCAACAATCTGCGCACGGCCCTGACGCGGGGCAATTTCTCCAGCCAGGAGATCCGCACGCTGCGCGGGGTTATCTCCTCCATCGACAGGCGCCATCTGCGGCCCAACCCGAACCGTGCGCCCAAGACGGAAACCGACGAATAGAGCGCTTTCCGCCTTTGACGGCGCCTTTGGGGCGTGGCAAGTCAGAAGCATGACAAGCGCCGCCCCCACCGAGACGTCCCGCCTCGCCTTCCATTATCGGGGCTTCCGTTTTTTCTGGCTCACCACGCTTCTGGTGGGGTTTTCCGTCCAGATCATGTCGGTGTCGATCGCCTGGCAGATCTATGACGTTACCGGCAATGTGTTCCTGCTCGGGCTGGTCGGGTTGAGCCTGTTCCTTCCGGCGCTGGTATTGATCCTGGTGACGGGGCTCACCGCCGACCGGTTCAACCGCCGCGCCATCATGGCGGTGTGCCTGGGGGTGGAGTTTGGCTGCGCGCTGGGATTCCTGGCCTTCGCCCATGCTCACGCGCATGAAGTCTGGCCGATTTTCGCCATCCTGGTGGCGCTGGGCACGGCGCGCGCCTTCTGGAGCCCGGCGGCGCAGTCGCTGGCGCCCAATCTGGTGCCGCCCGAGGCCTTGAGCAACGCCATCACCATCAATGCCTCGGCCTGGCAGTTCGCCGCCATCATGGGTCCGGCAGCGGGCGGGCTGCTCTATGGGCTGGGGCCGGAAGTGCCTTTCGGCACCGGTGCGCTGCTGTTGCTGATCGCCATGGTCTGCGTCGTGCTCATTCCCAAGCCGGCCCAGCGCAGCGTCGGCCAGGCCACGAGCCTGGAAACCATTTTCGGCGGCTTTCGCTACATCTTTTCCAACAAGGTGGTGCTGGGCGCCATTTCGCTCGACATGTTCGCGGTGCTGATGGGCGGGGCGGTGGCGCTGCTGCCGGTCTATACCAAGGATATATTGCATGCCGGCCCCGAAGAGCTGGGCCTGTTGCGCGCGGCGCCGGGCATCGGAGCCATCGCCATGTCGCTCTGGCTCACCCGCTTTCCGGTGCGCGACCATGCCGGCAAGGTGCTGTTCCTGTTCGTGGGGCTGTTCGGGCTCTTCACCGTCATTTTCGGGCTTTCCACCACGGCCTGGCTGTCCATTCCGGCGCTGGCGCTGGTGGGCGCGGCCGATATGGTCAGCGTCACCATTCGCGAAACCATCATGCAGCTGTGGACGCCCGAGGCAGTGCGCGGCCGGGTCAACGCGGTCAATTCCGTGTTCATCGGCGCCTCCAACGAATTGGGCGAATTCCGCGCCGGCACGGTGGCGCATTTTCTCGGGCCGGTGGCGGCGGTGGTCATTGGCGGGGTGGGCGCCATGGCCGTTGCCGTCACCTGGAGCCGGCTCTTTCCGCAGTTGCGCAATCAGCGCACGCTGGACCGGCGCATGGCCGATTGAGGGCGCCTGCCCTTGACTCCGGGCCGGGCGGCTTATAAGACCCGCCCACCTATTCCGGCCATTCGGCCCATAGGCGCACCCGGGATTCTCTGTTGGGAGTCTGTCGGCCCTGCGAAAGCAGGGCAGAGGAGGGCGCGATCCGTTCAACGTTTGAAAAGGATACGCGATGTCGAAGCGTCATTCCGTAAAGTACAAGATTGACCGCCGTCTTGGCGAAAACATCTGGGGCCGTCCGAAGTCCCCGCTCAATGCCCGTGCCTATGGCCCCGGCCAGCATGGCCAGCGCCGCAAGGGCAAGCTGAGCGACTATGGCCTGCAGCTGCGCGCCAAGCAGAAGCTCAAGGGCTATTACGGCTCGATCACCGAAAAGAGCTTCCGCAAGCTCTATGACGAAGCCGCCCGCCGCAAGGGCGACACCGGCGAGAACCTGATCGGCCTGCTCGAAAGCCGTCTGGACGCCATCGTCTATCGCGCCAAGTTCGTGCCGACCGTGTTCGCTGCCCGCCAGTTCGTGTCCCACGGCCACGTGCTGGTCAACGGCAAGCGCGTCAACATTCCGTCCTACCAGGTCAAGATCGGCGACAAGATCGAGGTGCGCGAGCGCTCCAAGCAGCTCACCGTCGTTCTGGAAGCCGTCCAGCTCGCCGAGCGTGACGTGCCGGATTATGTGGAAGTCGACCACAACAAGATGGTCGCCACCTATGCCCGCGTTCCGGCCCTGGGCGACGTGCCCTATCCGGTGCAGATGGAGCCGAACCTGGTCGTCGAATTCTATTCGCGCTGATTTCGGCAGTATTTTCCTACTTGTTTCGAGGGCCGCTCCACTGGAGCGGCCCTTAAATTTTGTTCACGTGCCAAAGCCTGCTTGTGCTTGCCGCAATTCTGTGACCGATTGGCTGGCCATTCGGGACTAGGGTGTCACATGCTAAAAGCCTTCTTCCAAAACCGCCGCTGGGCCGCCTGGGCCTATGGGGGCGGCCTGTTCCTGATCGTTTCGATCTTCATCCAGGTGCAGTTCACGGTGCTCATCAACAATTGGTACCGTGTGTTCTACGATATGTTGCAGGCCCCGGCCGGCCACGACATATCCGAGTTCTGGTCGCTGCTGTTCTCACCCCAGCTCGAACCCTTCACCTTTTTCGGCGTGATTACGCTGCCCTCGCCCAATTCCTTCACCTGGATCGCCATGCCCTATATGGCGTTGCAGGTGGTCACGCTCTACATCACGCGGCTCTATGCCTTCCGCTGGCGCCAGGCGATCACCGAGGACTACATTCCCCGCTGGCGCAGCGTGGAGCATGAGATCGAAGGCGCCTCCCAGCGTATTCAGGAAGATACGATGCGCTTCGCCACCATCGTGGAAAGCCTGGGGTTGGCGGTGGTGCGCTCGGTGCTCACCCTGATCGCCTTCATTCCGGTGCTCTGGACCATCAGCGCCGATGTCGACCTGCCGGTCATCCGCGACATTCCCGGCTCGCTGGTCTGGGCGGCCCTGCTGGTGACGGTGGGCGGCATGACCATTTCATGGTTCGTGGGCTATTTCCTGCCCGGCCTCGAATATAACAACCAGAAGGTGGAAGCGGCCTTCCGCAAGGAGCTGGTGCTGGGCGAGGACAACAAGCACGACCATGCCAGGCCCGAGACGCTGTTTTCGCTCTTCACCGGCATCCGCATCAACTATCACCGGCTCTATCTACATTATGGCTATTTCGATGCCTGGTCGAACCTGTATGGCCAGTTCACCACCATCCTGCCGCTGCTGATGATGGGGCCGGGCGTGTTTACCGGCGCGGTGACGTTCGGCGTGCTCAACCAGGCCAGCAATGCCTATGACCGGGTGGACGGCGCCTTCCGCGTCATCCTCGACCGCTGGACCATCATCACCGAGTTGCGCTCGATCTGGAAGCGTCTGCACGAATTCGAGGCCAATCTGGATCGCTACAATACCGGCCATGACGTGGCCATGCCCGAGACGGAGCCCGTTAGGGGCTGAGCGAGGCGGTTTTCCTGTCCTGGCGGCACGAGGTTGTGGTGTCGCCCGGCCGAGTGGATTAAGAGGGGGACGCAAGTCCCCTTCTTTGTTCCAGGCCGATGATGACCGACGCCGCCCTTCTTGCCGAGCAAACCTCCGAAGACAGCCAAACCGGCGCGCATCCGGTCTATGGGCAGGCGCCGCGCAGCGTCGAGTTCAGCAAGCTGCGCAAGCGCCTCATCCGCAATGCGCGCGAGGCCATCGAGAAATTCGCCATGGTGCGGCCGGGCGAAAAATGGCTGGTGGCGCTTTCGGGCGGCAAGGACAGCTATGGCATGCTGGCGCTGCTGCTCGACCTCAAATGGCGCGGCCTGCTGCCGGTGGAACTGCTCGCCTGCAATCTCGATCAGGGCCAGCCCAATTTCCCCAAGCATATATTGCCCGACTATCTCGCGGGCCTGGGCATTGCCCATCGCATCGAATATCAGGACACCTATTCCATCGTCACCGACAAGCTGCCGGCGGGAGCGACCTATTGCTCGCTGTGTTCGCGCCTGCGGCGCGGCAATCTCTATCGCATCGCGCGCGAGGAGGGATGCTCGGCGCTGGTGCTGGGCCACCACCGCGACGACAGCCTGGAGACCTTCTTCATGAATCTTTTCCATGGCGGCAAGCTCGCCGCCATGCCGCCGCGTCTGCTCAATGACGAAGGCGACATCGAAGTGCTGCGCCCCCTCATCTATTGTGCCGAGGAAGATTTGCAGCGTTTTTCCGATTCCATGGCCTTTCCCATCATTCCCTGCGATCTGTGCGGCAGCCAGGACGGGCTGGAGCGCAACGCCATGAAGGCCATGCTGGCCGATATCGAAAAGCGCATGCCCGGCCGCAAGGACGTGATGATCCGCGCCCTGGGCAATATCAATCCCAGCCACATGCTCGATACGCGCCTGTTCGACTTCGCCGGCCTTCTCGACAAGAGGGCGACGGCATGACCATTGACGTGATGGACCTGGCCGAGGTGCTGCGCGCGGCCAGTCGGCAGGAAATCGCCCCCCGCTTCCGCAATCTGGGCGATGGCGATATCGAGAGCAAATCCTCCACCTACGATCTGGTGACCCAGGCCGATCTGGGCGCCGAGCGCGTCATCACCGCCGCGCTGCGGGCACGCTTTCCCGACGCCATGATTTTCGGGGAAGAGGCCTATGCCGCCGATCCCGCCGTCATGGCGGGGCTGACTGAGGCCGAACTGGCCTTTGTCATCGATCCGGTGGACGGCACGTTCAATTTCGCGGCCGGCAACGGGCTGTTCGGCTCCATCCTCGCGGTCATGCGGCGGGGCGAGACGGTAGCCGGTGTTATCGCCGACCCCATGCTGGGCGACGTCCTGGTGGGCGAGCGCGGCGCCGGGGCGCGGCTGGTCCGGCCCGATGGCAGCGCCCGTGCCTTGCGGGTGGCTGCTCCCGTGGCGCTGGAGGAGATGGTGTCGGTGCTTGCCGCCAGCAATTTGCCGACGCCGCTGCGCCAGGATGTCTCGGCCAATCTGGCGCGGGTGCGCGTGGCCATGGCCTATGGGTGCTCCGCCTATGACTACTGGATGATCGCCAGCGGGCGGGCCCATTTCAACGGCGCCCATCGCATGATGCCCTGGGACCATCTGGCCGGTGTGCTCATCCATGCCGAAGCGGGCGGCTACAGCGCCCATTTTGACGGCTCGCCCTATCGGCCGGGCCAGATCGAGGGTGGGCTGCTCAGCGCGCCCGACCGCGAAAGCTGGGTGGACATTCGTCACGGAATTCTGGGGCCGCTGGCCGGCTGAGCAACGAGAAGGACAACGCATGAATATCGATCGCCTCGCCGGCATTCTCCGCCAGGCCGCCAGGGAGGAAATCCTGCCGCGCTTCCGCCGGCTGGATGAGGGCATGATCCACACCAAGGCCCATGCCTTCGATCTGGTGACCGAAGCCGATGAGGCGGCCGAACGCGCCATCACCGCAGCGATCAACGCCCATTCGCCCAACACCGTGGTGATCGGTGAGGAGGCGGTGGCCGCCAATCCGGCGCTGCTTCAGGCCAACTTCGAGGACCGAATCGTCATTTACGTCGATCCCATTGACGGTACGGCCAATTTCGCCGCCGGCCTGCCGCTTTTTGCGGTCATGGCCGCCGTGGTGCAGAATGGCGAACCGGTCGCCGGGGTGATCTATGACCCGATGGGCGATGATTTCTTCATGACCGAGCGCGACTGCGGCACCTGGCAGGTTTTTCCCGATGGCCGCCGCGTACGGCAGAAATTCTCCGCGCCCCGACCGCTCTCGGAGATGGGCGGGCTGGCCTCCACCTCATACCTGCCGGGTGATATCCGCGGCGCGGTTCTGGGCAATATGGCCAAGGTCAAGATGTTCGCCAGCTATCGCTGCGCCGGCCACGAATACCGCATGGCCGCGGGCGGCCACGTGCATTTCCTCATGTATAACAAGCTCATGCCCTGGGACCATGTTGCCGGTGCGCTGATGATGCGCGAGGCCGGCGCCCATGTCGCCAAGTTCGACGGCAGCCCCTACCGCCCCACCGACCTGGCGGGTGGGCTCATCGTTGCCGCCGACGAGGCCAGTTGGCAGGACCTGCGGCGCGAGGTGTTTACGGTCTAAAATCAGTGCGCGCCGCCGGAATCGGCTTGCGCATAGTCCTCGCCGACCCCGAACAGGCGGCCCTTTTCGGCGATGAGGATGCAGATCAGCGCCAGCACGCCCATGCTGAAATAGCCGAGCGCCGCCGGGATGGTGGTGCCGTCGAACATCTGTCCGGTGAAGCCGCCGATCAGCGCGCCGCCCACGGTCTGGATGAAGCCGAAGACCGCCGAGGCGGTGCCGGCCACGGCGCCCAGCGGCTCCATGGACAGAGAATTCATATTGGCCGAGGCCCAGCCGAAGCTGAACATGATGATGGCCAACAGGGTGAAGAACAGCCAGAGCGGCATGAAGCCGGCCAGGGCCAGCGCCAGCCAGATGAAGCTGAACCCGGTGTAGACCAGAATGGCGCCATGGGAGAGCCGGCGCATGCCGAAGCGGCGCACCACGCGGGAATTGGTGAAGGACGAAATCGACATCAGCCCCGCCATGGCGGCGAAGGCCACGGGGAAATACACTCCCAGCCCATAGATATCGACGTAGATCTGCTGGGATGAGCTGATGAAGCCGAACAGCGCCCCGAACAGGAACGTGCCGGCCATGCCGTAGGAAATGGCGGCCCGGTTGGTGAACACGATGCGGAAGCCGTCGATGATGCCCCCGAAGCTCAGAGGCCGCCGGGCGTCGAGCGGCAGGGTCTCGGGCAGGCGGAAATAGGTCCACAGCCCGAAAATCGCCGCCAGCCCGCCCATGAAGATGAAGATGGTCTGCCAGGGGCCGGTCATCAGCAGCACCTGGCCGATGCCGGGGGCGATGATGGGGATGGCCATGAACACCATGAAGGTCAGGGACATGACCTCGGCCATTTCGCGGCCCTTGTAGCGGTCGCGCACCAGGGCGGTGGCGATGACGCGCACACTGGCCGCGCCCATGCCCTGAATGGCGCGCAGCGCCAGGAGTACGCCGAAACTGGGCGCGAACACCGCCGCCAGGGCAGCCACCACATAGATGCTCATGCCCGCCAGCAGCGGCGCGCGCCGCCCATAGCGGTCGGTCAGCGGCCCGAAGGCCAGTTGAGCAAAGCCCATGCCGATCATGTAGGCGGCGATGACATATTGCCGCTCGTTCTCGCTGGCGACGCCCAGCGACTCGCCCATATAGGGCAGGGCGGGCAGCATGACGTCGATGGCCAGGGCGTTGAGCGCCATCAGCGCGGCCACAAGGGCGATGAATTCAGGGCGCGAGAGCACCCGCGTGAAGTGGTCGGACATCGATTTTCCCTGGGGTGACGCTGACGCGGAAGGGCGCAGACGAAAAGACGGCCGGGACCATGAACCCGGACTGGCGGATTTGCAAGACTCTATCGGCAAAAAACGATGTTTGCCAGCGATGGTTCCGCTCAGGCCGGGCGGGGAATGAAATGGGGGGCGCTGCGTTCGTTGATCGGCAGATGAACCGCCGCCGAGGCCAGCCCGAGCAGGATGCCCATATACCAGACGAGGCTGTAGGAGCCGGTCTGGTCATAGACATAGCCACCCATCCATACCCCGACGAAGGAGCCGATCTGGTGGCTCAAAAAGGCGATGCCATAGAGCATGCCCATATAGCGCGCGCCGAAGAACAGCGTCACCAGTCCTGCCGTCAGCGGCACGGTGGAGAGCCAGAGCAGGCCCATGGCGGCGGCGAAGGCATAGGCGGTGACCTCGCTGACGGGGACGAGCAGGAACAGCCCGATGGCAATGGCGCGCAGGAAATAGATCATCGCCAGCAGCATCTGCTTGGGCAGGCGGCTGCCCAGCCAGCCCGAGAGCAGTGAGCCGGCGATGTTGAACAGGCCGATGACCGCGATCGTCCAGCTTCCCACTTCCGGGGAAAGCCCGCAGTGCACCAGATAGGCCGGCATATGCACGTTGATGAAGGCCAGGTGGAAGCCGCAGACGAAAAAGCCGATGACCAGCAGCCGGTAGGAGCCATGGCCCCAGGCGCGCGACAGCGCTTCCATGAAGGGCAGGTCGGCGTGACCTTCCGTATTTTCGGTGCGGCCGCGCAGGGCGTAGCTGAGCGGAATGATCAGCAGCAGGGCAATGCCGAGATAGACCAGGGCCGATTGCCAGCCAAAGGCGTTGATGAAGCCCTGGCTGATCGGGGCGAAGGCGAATTGTCCGAAGGACGAGGCGGCAGTGGCGACGCCGAAGATCAGCGAGCGCTTTTCCATCGGCACCGAGCGGCCGAAGGCCACCATGACCACAGAGAAGGAACTGACGGCGATGCCGACCCCGGCGATCACGCCCGCGGTGAGCGTCACCCAGCCGGTATCGGGAGAAAAGGCCATGGCCAAAATGCCCAGCCCATAGATGGCCAGGCCGACGGCGATGGTGCGGCCGGTGCCGACGCGGTCGGCCCATGCGCCGGCGAAGGGCTGGGCAATGCCCCAGACCAGGTTCTGTATGGCCATGGCCATGCCCCAGCCTTCGCGCGTCATCTCCAGATCGGCGGTCATCGGCAGGGTGAACAGCCCGAAGCTGCTGCGGATGCCATTGCCCACGGCGGCAATGATGCAGCCGGCGATGATCAGCACCAGCAGCGGAACGGCGGGGCGGGATGTTGCGGACATGGAGCACCTCGAAAGCGGCCGCCAATCTAGCCGCCGCTGGCCCCGAGGCAAAGCGACATTGATGAATAGCCGCCATCAGCTTTGCTGATGGGTGCAGTCTTAGTAACCGAACCCGCCACCAACCACCGGGTCATTCCGGCCTGCGCCGGAATGACCTGGGGTAAAAGAGGAATTCGGGGGGAAGGGGGCCGGCGGCTCCCTGCCCATATTCTCAGGATGGGTCCCGGCGCTACTACGCGCTCTGCTTGACGGCGATGCCGGCCGCTTCCAGGTGCTTCTGGAGTTCGCCCGACTGGAACATCTCGCGCACGATATCGCAGCCGCCGACGAATTCGCCCTTCACATAGAGCTGGGGAATGGTCGGCCAGTTGGTATAGGCCTTGATGCCGTCGCGCAGTTCGTCGCTTTCGAGCACATTGGCGCTGCCATAATCAACGCCCAGATAGCCCAGGATCTGCACGACCTGCCCGGAAAAACCGCATTGGGGGAAATCGGGCGATCCCTTCATGAAAAGGAATACGTCGTTATTCTTCACCTTGTCGTCGATGAAGGCGTTGATGTCGCTCATTTGGGGAACCTTTCGCTTGGCCGGTTTCAAGGGCCGGCTGTCCGGGCCTTTAGATAGGTCAGGATTGGGGCGCTGTCGAGGTGGCT
>NZ_JAUCDN010000100.1:0-10211 GCF_034675085.1 Devosia sp. | reverse complement strand
AGCTGGCGATGCCCGCCGCTTCCTGCCCGCGATGCTGAAGGGCATGCAGGCCCAGCGCGGTGAGCGCCGCGGCGTCGCCATGACCCAAAATGCCAAACACGCCGCACTCTTCATGCAGCGTGTCGCCATCGATATCGAAGCTGTCGTCAGTGCTCGGATGGCTCACGGGGGATCTCCATGCCAATGCTTCCAGCGCCCGGGGGCGGTTCGGTGCGCCACCCCCGGCAATAGCCTATTTCGAGGGGCCGTGCCATGGCCCGCCGCTGTGGTTTCAGGTCTGCGCGCCGACCGGGACCGAACCGTCTTCGGTGGAATCGGTGCCTTCGTCGGGCAGGGTCTCGGGCGCCTCGCTGCCCTCGGTGAGGCCGGAGCCGCCCTTGAGCATCTTGGTCACCTGCTGCTCCAGCCCGTCGGGCAGCATCCCGATCAACTGATTGCCCATGTTTTGCAGCGGCGGCAGCGTCTGGGCGTTGGCGGCCCAACTCGGCAGATTGTTGGGCAAAAGCCAGACGCCGAAAATGGTGATGACGATGGCGATGAGAATGCCGCGCAGCACGCCGAAGACGAAGCCCAGCGTGCGGTCGATCGGCCCGATGCGGCTATCGACGACGAAATCGGCGATGCGCATGGTGAGCAGGTGCAAAACGATCAGCGAGAGAATGAAGCTGACCACCACGGTGGCGATGTCGGCCACAATGGGCTCGGCCACATATTGGCGGGCGATCTCGGGGTGATACTGCCACATATAGATGGCGATGGCCGCCGAACCGGCCCAGGTGGCCAGCGAGAGCACTTCGCGCGTCAGCCCGCGCGCCGTGGCCAGGATCGCTGAAATCAGCACCAGAACACCCACACCCACGTCGAATGCTGTCAGCATAAGTTCGCTTCGCTCCATTGGCCGCCCCGGCCGCGTGGGCTTCGTTTATCCGCTTTGAGCCGCCCTGCCAAGGGCGCAGCCGCCTTCCAAGCCGCCGAATCGCATCGGCATGGCTACCATTCCTCGCGCTGGGGCGCCGGCATGGCGCCATTGGCGGCGATGCGCCCCACCAGTTCGGAAAGGGTGGAAAATTCGGAAAGCTCCAGCCCGCAATTGCGGTCGGCGGCGCTGAGCCGGCCGGTAGAAACGGCGCGGAAGCCCAGTTTCTGCGCCTCGCGCAGCCGCAGCGCGCCATGAACGACCGGCCGAATGCCCCCGGCCAGCGAAATCTCGCCGAAATAGACGGAATCGGAGGGCAGGGGCGAATTGGTGAGCGAGGAAATCAGCGCCGCCGCCACCGCGATATCGGCGGCGGGCTCGTTGATCTTTAGGCCCCCGGCGACATTCAAATAGATGTCATTGGCCCCGATGCGCACCCCGCACCGGGTTTCGAGCACGGCCAGGACCATGGAGAGGCGCTGAGAATCCCAGCCCACCACGGCGCGGCGCGGCGTGCCCAGCGGCGAGGGCGCCACCAGCGCCTGGATTTCGATGAGCAGAGGCCGCGTGCCCTCCATGCCGGCGAAGACCGCCGAGCCGGCGGCCCCTTCGTCGCGCTGGTCGAGGAACAGGGCCGAAGGATTGGCCACCTGTTCGAGCCCGCGCTCGGTCATGGCGAAAACGCCGATCTCGTCGGTGGCGCCATAGCGGTTCTTGACGCCGCGCAGGATGCGGAAGGTGTGGCTGCTGTCGCCCTCGAAATAGAGCACGGCATCGACCATGTGCTCGACGACGCGGGGCCCGGCGATCTGCCCGTCCTTGGTGACGTGGCCGACCAGAACCACCGCCGCGCCGCTCTTCTTGGCAAAGCGGGTGAGGGCCTGTGCCGAGGTGCGCACCTGCGTCACGGTGCCCGGCGCGCTGTCGACGCGGTCGGTCCACAGCGTCTGGATGGAATCGATGATGACGAGATCCGGCGCCGGGCCGTTTTCGAGCGTGGCGAGGATGATTTCCACATTCGTCTCGGCGGCGAGCAACACCCCGGCTTCGCCCAGGCCCAGCCGCTGGGCGCGCAGGCGCACCTGCGCCACCGCCTCCTCGCCCGATACATAGACGACGCGCCTGCCCCGATTGGCCAGCGCCGCCGCCGATTGCAGAAGCAGGGTGGACTTGCCGATGCCCGGATCGCCGCCAACCAGCAGGGCCGAGCCCATGACGAAGCCGCCGCCGGTGACGCGATCAAGCTCGGCAATGCCGGTGACGACGCGGGCGGCGCTCTCGGTTTCCCCCGAAAGGGGGACCAGATTGGCCGGGCGGCCATTGGATTTGGCCGCCTTGGGGCCGGCGCCGACGCCGCTATCGGTGATTTCCTCGACGATGGAATTCCATTCCCCGCAGGCATCGCACCGTCCCTGCCAGCGGGTGGTGACGGCGCCACAGGACTGGCAGACGAAGGAGGAGCGGGATTTGGCCAAGATAGGGTCCGGATTTGAATAAGGCGCACCCTAGCAGCGGGGCGGGGTGGCTGCAAGAACGAAACAGGAACTCGGGGGCGATTTTGCGCCATTAGAGCGTAGCTCTCATGGCCCTCTCTCCTCAAATCGCCCCAATGAGGCGATTTGCCCTGCGGGACGGCTCGAAGCCCCTCACCCTGCTTTTCTGCTGGACGCAGAAAAGCTGTCCCTCTCCCGCAAGGGGAGAGGGAGGGGCGGTGGGTGGGGAGGGATAGTGCCCCAGGCACGGAGCCGCCCTTCTCCCCTTGCGGGAGAAGGTGCCCCGAAGGGGCGGATGAGGGGGCTGCGCGGAACTTGATTTCGCTCAACGTCACCCGGGCTGGGGCGGCGTAATTTGGCGGCATGATCCAGGGAGGTCGATCATGTCAACTCAGATAGACACTGCGAATGGCGTCTCGCAAAATTCGGCGCGGAGCCGTCTCGTCCTGCCGTTCCTCGGCAATTTCTACGAGGGCTTCGCCAAGCCCTTCGCCTGGGTGGCCCTGCGCGTGGCCGTGGGCCTGGTGCTGGCCTATGAGGGCTGGCACAAGATGGGCAATCCCATGGCCATGTCGGGTTTCGTGGAAAGCCTCAATTTCTACCCCGGCTGGTTCTGGTCCCCGCTGCTCGGCATCGTCAATCTGGTCGGGGGCGTGCTCATCGCCATCGGCTTCCTGACGCGGCCGGCGGCGCTGGCCAATACGGTGATGCTGGCGGTGACGCTGTGGTATCACTGGGTCAACCCCTATGGTCCGACATTCCTGACGCCAGAGGGGATCGCGCTGCTCAATTCGCCCGAGGCGGCGCAATATTTCACCAGTGACGGGCTGCGGCGGCTGGCCGATGGCGGGATGGGCTTCCTGGCCCAGGTGCAGGGCAAGGCGATCAACGCCTCGCTGTTCTGGACCGGCGCCGTGGGCATCTATGCCGCCTTTGGCGGGGGCGTCTGGTCGGTGGACAGCCGGATGAAGAAAGAACTGTAAGCGTAACCGATCTGCAACCGATCTGCCGGGGATCACCCCTCCGGCAGATTGCCGTCGCCGATATAGTTGCGGCTGTAGCGGCCCTTGAGGGAGGTCAGCAGTTCATAGCCGATGGTGCCGGCGGCATCGGCCTGATCGTCCACCGCGATATTGGGGCCGAAAACCTCGGCGCCTTCGCCGGGAAGGGGCAGGTTGGAGCCCAGTTCGGTGACGTCGACCACCGTCTGGTCCATCGATATCCGGCCCAGCACCGGGCAGAGCACGCCGCGAATGAACACCTTGCCGCCGGGGCGCATATTGGAGCCCGAAAGCGAGCGGAAAAAGCCGTCGGCATAGCCATGGCTGAGAATGGCCAGCCTGCTGTTGCGCGACAGCGAATGGCCGGCGCCATAACCCACTGTCTCCCCGGTACGCGCCTCGGTGATTTGCAGGATGGGCACGTGCAGGGTGACCACCGGCGCCATGGGGTTCTTGCGGCCGCTGACGGCGCGGCCGCCGTAAAGCGCGATGCCGGGGCGCACCATCTGGAAGTGATAATCGCGCCCGGTCATCAGCCCCGCCGAATTGGCCAGCGACGCCGGAACGCCGGGGAATTGGGTCAGAAGCGAGCTGAACAGCGCCAGTTGCGTGCGGTTCTTCTCATGGCTGGGCATGTCGGCGCAGGCCAAATGGCTCATGACCATCTGTGGGGCATAGCCCAGGCTGGCCAGCCGCTCGCGCACCAGCCCCGCCTCGTTGAGGCGGAAGCCGAGGCGGTTGATGCCGGTGTCGAAATGCAGCGCCGCCGGATAGGCCTCATTGCGTTCGAGGCACTTGCCCAGCCATTCCTCGAGCATGGCCATGGAGGCGATGACCGGCATGAGATTTTGCCGGATATAGAGATTGGCCGCGCCCGGATAGAGCCCGTTGAGCACGAAGATATGGGCGTCGGGCACCGAAGCGCGCACCGCCAGGCCCTCGTCGGGCGTGGCCACGAAAAAGAAGCGCGCCCCGGCGGCGTGCAGCGCCCGCGCCGACATCGCAATGCCGGTGCCATAGGCATCGGCCTTGACCACCGCTCCCGTCAGCGCCCCGGCGCTGACCTTGTCCAGGGCCCGCCAGTTGCGCGCCAGCGCGCCCAGATCGATATTGAGCTGGCCCCCAAGGCCCGAAGTCAACGCCATGCCTATTCCATACGTTCGGGCAGGTAATCGGCTCGTGCAAGATTGCCGAAGCGCGTGAACTGCGCCTCGAAGCTTAGCTGAACCGTGCCCGTGGGACCATGGCGTTGCTTGGCGATGATGACTTCGGCCTTGCCGTGCACCTTTTCCATCTCCCCCTGCCAGGCCATGTGTTCGGGCGTCCCTTCCTTGGGCTCCTTGTTCTTGAGATAATACTCTTCCCGGTAAACAAATAGCACAACGTCGGCGTCCTGCTCGATGGAGCCCGATTCACGCAGGTCGGCGAGCTGGGGATGCTTGTCGTCGCGCGCCTCGACCTGACGGGAAAGCTGGGACAGCGCGATGATCGGCACCTCCAACTCCTTGGCTAGAGCCTTGAGCGTGGTGGTGATCTCGGTGAGCTCCTGCACGCGGTTCTGGCTGGCGGCCTTGGAGGAGCCGCTGAGCAGTTGCAGATAGTCGATGATGAGGCAGTCGAGCCCCTTCTGGCGCTTGAGGCGGCGGGCCCGCGCGGCGAGTTGGGCGACGCTGATGCCGCCGGTGTCGTCGATATAGAGCGGCAGCTTGCTCATCATGTTGGAGACATCGACCAGCTTGGAGAACTGGTTGTCGTGGATGCGGCCGCGGCGGATGTCGGAGGAGGAGATTTCGGCCTGCTCGGCCAGGATACGGGTGGCGAGCTGCTCGGAACTCATTTCCAAGCTGAAAAAGCCGACCACGCCGCCATTGACGGTCTTCTGGTGACCATCGGGGGTGATCTCGCCGCGCCAGGCCTTGGCGATGTTGAAGGCGATATTGGTGACCAGCGAGGTCTTGCCCATGGCCGGACGCCCGGCCAGGATGATGAGGTCGCTTCGCTGCAAGCCGCCCATCTGGCGGTCGAGATCATCCAGGCCCGTGGCGGTGCCCGAAAGCCCGCCATCGCGCTGGAAGGCTTCGCCCGCCATCTGGATGGAGGCATTGAGGGCGGTGCCGAAATTGAGGAAGCCGCCATCGTAGCGGCCCTTTTCGGCCAGCTGGAACAGTTCGCCCTCGACCTTTTCGATCTGCTTGTCCGGCGTCATCTCGACATCGGACTCATAGGCCACCTGCACCATCTCCTCGCCGACCAGGATCAGATTGCGGCGGATGGCGAGATCGTAGATGGCCTGGCCGTAATCGGCGGCGTTGAGCACGGTGGTGGCTTCCGCCGCCAGCCGCGCCAGATATTGCGCCATGGTGACGTCGGGCAGCAGCTGGTCGGGCAGGTGGGTCTTGATGGTGGTGGGGTCGGCCGACTTGCCGGCGCGGATTATCTTGCCCGCCAGCTCGTAGATGTCGCGATGGATGGGCTCATAGAAATGGGTCGGCTCGAGAAAGTCCGAAACCCGGTAGAAGGCGTCGTTGTTGATCAGAATGGCGCCCAGCAGCGCCTGCTCGGCTTCCACATTGTGCGGAGCGAGGCGGAACGACTTGTCTTCTGCCGGAGGGTGGAGGAGCGCTATCTCTGCCATGACTGTCTCGATGCGGTGTTAACCTTTCTTAACCACGCGACTCGGGTGGAGTCTCCGGGGTAGGCATACAAGGTTAACGCAATGCCAACCCGGGGTGTGAACTCCGGGGAGAACGGGGATTGTTCCCCCAGCCCATTGCATAGCACTGCGGCACGAGAATGGCCGCGAGTCGGGGGCAGGGATACGGATCGTCACCCCGCCTTCGCCCCGGCGCGGGGGGCGGGATGACATCGGGGCTGGGGAGAGCTTGTGGAACAAAAAGGCCGGGCGCTGGGCCCGGCCTTTTCGATGAGCGATGTGCGAGGGAACTATTCCTCGAAGCGGTCGTCCTGGAGCGCGTCCTTCTGGCCGGCGGCGAAGTCGCTGTTTTCCTCGACTTCCAGGGTATGGACCGAGACGTCCTCGCCAGCGGCCTGACGGGTGGCCTCGTCCTCGGAGCGGGCGACGTTGACGGTGATGGTCACGGCGACTTCCGGATGCAGGGCGAGCGAGACGGTGTGCACGCCGACCGTCTTGATCGGATCGGCGAGGTCGACCTGACCGCGCTGGATAGTGAAGCCGTCGCCGGCCAGGCCTTCCACGATATCGCGGGCGGCGACCGAGCCGTAGAGCTGGCCGGTTTCGCCGGCCTGACGAATCATCGTCAGGGTGTGGCCGTTCAGACCCTCGGCAATGCCGGCAGCGGCGTTGCGGCGCTCTTCATTGCGCTTTTCGATATGGGCGCGCTCGGCCTCGAACTTCTTGCGGTTGGCCTCGTTGGCGCGCAGCGCCTTGCCCTGGGGCAGCAGGAAGTTGCGGGCAAAACCGTCCTTGACCACGACTTCGTCGCCAATGGAGCCGGTGCGGCCGATGCGTTCGAGCAGAATGACTTTCATCTGGGTATTCCTTGTGGCTGTCCCGTCTCATGGACGGTTAGGAGCCGCGGACCATCCGCGACCCCAACGGGCCGTTCTTACTGAACGGCGTAGGGCATGATGCCGATGAAGCGGGCGCGCTTGATGGCCTGGGCCAGCTCGCGCTGCTTCTTGGCCGAAACGGCGGTGATGCGGCTCGGCACGATCTTGCCGCGCTCGGACACGTAGCGGCTCAGCAGGCGCACGTCCTTGTAGTCGATCTTCGGCGCGCCCTCGCCCGAGAACGGGCAGGTCTTGCGGCGGCGCTGGAACGGACGGCGGGCCTGGGCGGTGGTGAGGTCTTTGATTGCCATAGCTGTTCAGTCCTTCAAATTAGAAACGGCGCGGGCGGCGTTCGCCGCTGAAGCCACCGCGGTCGCCACGGCGATCGCCGCCATCGCGGTCGTCACGGTCGCGCTTCTGCATCATGGCCGAGGGGCCTTCTTCCAGCTCGTCGACACGCACGGTCATGAAGCGCAGCACGTCTTCATTGATGCGCATCTGGCGCTCCATCTCGGCAACGGCGGGGGCCGGAGCGTCGATGTTCATCAGCGTATAGTGAGCCTTGCGGTTCTTGCGGATGCGGTAGGAGAGGCTCTTGAGGCCCCAATATTCGTTCTTGGTGACCTTGCCGCCGCCCTGGGCGAGGATTTCGGTCAGCGCAGCGGTGAGGTCTTCGACCTGCTGCTGGGAAACGTCCTGGCGCGCCAGGAAGATATGCTCGTAAAGGGCCATGTATGCGCCTTCCTTCTTTTCTACAAAGGGCAATGTCTGGCGCGGAGCCTCCTTGAAGCCGGAAAGGCGTCAAAGCAGTCTTGCAAAGAGCGGGAACACGGGAGGCCGGACCTGAAATGTCCTGTTCGGCAAGAACCGAACCCTCCGTTCAGCCCCCGGCCAAACGAATTGCTGGCGGCGCTATAGGGCAATCCGCGTCCAATGGCAAGGGATCCTGCGCGCTGGCGATGCGGTCGCGCCCTGCGCGCTTGGCGGTGTAGAGGGCGCTGTCGCTGGCGGTGAGCAGGCTGCTCGCATCCTCGCCCGGCCGCCATTCGGCAATCCCGATGCTGACGGTGATGCCCACGCTGCTGCCCCCGGAAACGGGCACCCTGATTTTGCGCACGGCCGCCAGCAGGCTTTCGGCCGTCGCCAGGCCGGGGGCGGCGAGGGGGCCTTCCACCAATAGGGCGAATTCCTCCCCGCCCAGCCTTCCGCTGACCAGGCCGGTGCGGCGTAGCGCCTCGGCCAGGGCGATCAGAACGCGGTCGCCCACCGGATGGCCGTGCTCGTCATTGATGCGCTTGAAATGGTCGATATCGAGCATGAGCAGGCTGAACGGCCCGGCAGGCCGCATACCGATGCGGGCGGCGAGGGCGTCCATGAAGGCGCGGCGATTGCACAATTCGGTCAGCGCGTCATGGGTGGCCAGGTGCCGCAGCTCCAGATTGGTCCGGCGCCAGACGTCGTTGATGACCGACACGGCGAAGGCGCCCACGCACACCATCATCACGCCCAGCCGGAAGGAGGCGGCGTCGGTGGCCGAGAGCATGTCGATATTGAGCCTTATATAGCCCAGCGGCCCGGCGATGAGAATCCAGGTGCAGGTGAGCATGGCCAGGATGGCGCTGGCGAAGGGCCGGAAGCACACCGCGCACCAGAGCATGCAGGGCACCACATAGGCGGGGGCGCCGGGGCCGCCGAACCAGTGCATGCAGTAAGTGGAGAAAACCAGTAGCGCCAGGGCCACCACCTGCACCCGCGCCACGGCCGGATTGCGCGAGGCGAAGCGGAACTTGTCGGGATCGGGCGACAGCGTGGCCAGCGCCACCGGCAGGAAGATGGCGTAATTGACCAGCTCGGCGGAGAACCACAGGCCATAGCTCGCCAGCCAGTCCATATCGAAGAGGAAATGGCCGGCAACGGCGCCGCCGGCCGCCGCGCCCGAGGCGGCGGCGGTCATCACCAGCACGACATTGATGGTGTCGAGGGGACGCGTCAGGGTGAAGCGCTCGGGGCCGATGGCGCGAAAGGCCATGAGCCCCATGCCGACCCCGACCAGATTGACGCCATTGAGCGCCAGCGCCTTGGTGAGCGAACTGCCCGAGAGCAGATCGGCCAGCACATAGCCGAGCCCTGCCAGCAGCCAGGTGAGCGGGCGGTTGGCTCCCTGGCGGATGAGCAGGATGCCGAGCAGGAAGGCATTGGCCGGCCAGATGCTGGCCAGCGAGAAGATCAGCCGCGTCTGGATGCCAAGGATGCACAGCCCCATCACCAGAACGCCGATGACCGCGGATTCCGCAATCGGCTGGTCGGGGATCGGGTCCCAGGCGCGGGAGGGTGACATCCGCTGATACACTCGGGCAGCTCCGTGAATAGTGGAAACAATTCTAGGGGCCGCCCGTTAACAAAGTGCCGGATTTTCGGCAAAATCCGGGCGATGCCTTGACTCCGCCCCCTACACCCGGCAAACGCGCGGCAAACTGGACAGGGCGCCCGGCGCCTGTCTAACTGAGCGGCAAACAGAGGGCCAGAAAATGACCAGACGCGCATTCACCTTTCCCGGCCAGGGCAGCCAGGCCGTGGGCATGGGCAAGGAGCTGGCCGACGCCTTTCCCGAGGCGCGGGCGGTGTTTGCCGAAGTGGACGAGGCGCTGGGGCAAAATCTGTCCGCCACCATGTTCGAGGGCCCCGAGGACGTGCTGCGCCTCACCGAGAATGCCCAGCCGGCCCTGATGGCGGCGAGCATGGCGGTGGTTCGGGCGCTCGAAGCCCGGGGCGTGCGCCTGGCCGACAGCGTCGCCTATGTCGCCGGCCATTCGCTGGGCGAATATTCGGCGCTCTGCGCCGCCGGCACCTTCTCGCTGGCCGATACGGCGCGCCTGCTCAAGACGCGCGGGCAGGCCATGCAGAAGGCCGTGCCCGTCGGCCATGGCGCCATGGCGGCGCTTTTGGGGCTGGACCTGGAGACGGCCCGCGCCGTCGCCGCCGAAGCCGGGCAGGGCGAGGTCTGCGACGTCGCCAATGACAACGCGCCGGGGCAGGTGGTGGTGTCGGGCGCCACCGGCGCGGTGGAGCGCGCGGTGGAGATCGCCAAGGGCAAGGGCGCCAAGCGCGCGCTGCTGCTGCCGGTGAGCGCGCCGTTCCACTGTTCGCTGATGCAGCCGGCCGCCGAGGCCATGCAGGCGGCGCTGGCCGAAGTGGCCATGCAGGCCCCCGCCGTGCCGCTGGTGGCCAATGTGCTGGCCGCCCCCATTTCCGACCCCGCCGAAATCCGCC
>NZ_JAUCDN010000099.1:0-10364 GCF_034675085.1 Devosia sp. | reverse complement strand
CCTTGGTCTTTGCTTCTGTTTAGACCCATTCCAGCCCTGCGGCAAGAAATTAGTACCGTACCGTACGGTACAGGCATGGGCATGGCAAAGCCGGATGGGCGAGGCACGGCGGCGCTATTGCTCGTCCTCGCGCAGCCGATCGGTGGCGCGGCGCTCCTTCTTGGTGGGCCGCCCTGTCCCCAGCGGGCGCGGGGCAATGGCCGCGTCATAGGGGGAAAGCTCGGCCTTGGGCGGCGCGGGCGGAGACAGGTCCTCGTAAAGGCCCTGGGCTTCGCTGGCCGGGCCGCGCCGCGTGCCGCAATCGATAATCCGCCACACCAGGATGCGCCCATGCAATTGCATGGTCAGCACGTCGCCCGCCCCGATCCTGTGATCGGGGCGGGCGGTGCGTTCGGAATTGACGCGGATGGCGCCGGTTTCGATGAGCTTTTGCGCCAGCGTGCGCGATTTGATCGCGCGCGAGAAGAAGAGGAACCGGTCGAGCCGTTCCTTGCGGATGGGTTCGGCAGCCCCGCCCAACGCCTATTCCGGCTTGCGGTCGCGCAGGGCGGCCAGCTTGGCGAAGGGGCTGTCGGGATCGAAGGCCTTTTCCTTGCGCTCCTCGCGCGGACGCTCGAAGCGGGGCCGGTCGTCGCGCGGCTTGTCGAACTTGCGCGGCTTGCCCTCATGGCGCGCCTTGGGGTTGAGATGCTGGGCCTTGGACAGGTCCTGCACCTCTCCGGGCGGCCGGCGCTTGGCCTGGGGCCGCTGGCGCTGCTGCCCTTCGCCCTCGGGACGGCGGCGGTTCTCCTGCCGGCGCGTGTCGGGCCGGCGGCCGGCGGGCGACCAGATTTCATCGAATTCCGGCCCGGCCGGGGTGGCGGGTGCTTCGGCCTCGGCGACCGGAGCTTCCTCGGCAACGCCGTCTTCAGCGGCGGCCTCCGCCCCTTCGGCAGCCGGAGCTTCGGCAGGGGCGACCTCCGAAGCAATCTCCGCAACCGGAGCCTCCGCCACGGCCTCGGCGGGAGCCTCGAGGGCCGGCGTTTCGGCCTCGGGAGTTTCCACCACAGGCGTTTCCACCACAGGCCTGGGCACGCGCTTCACGCGATAGCCCAGCGAGGTGAGGATGGAGGCGAAATCCTCGCCCGAGCAGCCCAGGAGGCTGGTCATTTCCACGGTGACGCGGAAGCCGTTCCCCTCGGCGGCGCCGGCGGGTAATTCGCCCTGATAGGGCCGGCTGGCGTCGAGCGCGATCAGGGGTCTGATGATGTCGGCCAGGCGCTCCAGAATATCGATGCGCACGGCGCGGCTGCCGGCCACCTTGAAGCCGGCGATCTCGTAGAGGCGCTTGTCCACTTCCGCATCGACCACGAAGGAGGTGCGGCCCGAAAGCACGATGTGGGGAATGTCGGTGACGCCGGGCTGGCGCACCCCGCCATTTTTCAGCGCGAACAGGATCAGTGCCAGCTCGCGCGGAGCGGGCTTCAGGGACAGCGGCACATAGATGTGATAGGCGCCGAACTTGATGCCCAGCTTGCGCATCTTGCCGCGCACATCCTGGTCGAGCGTCTTGACCTCGTCGGCCACCTGCGCGCGGGGGATCACCCCCAGATGCTCGTAAAGCTGGAAGGCGATGCCGCGCGCCGGCCCTTCCAGGTCGGCGGGCGCTTCCAGCGCCATCACCGGCTCGAGCACCGTGTTGATGTGGTGGCGCAGCCACAGGCCCAGCCGATCCTGCACGCGTTCGAGATCGGTCCCGGTCAGCGATTCATCGGCCAGCATCAGGATGCGCGGGCGATACAGCGCATCGCCCTCCACCAGCTCGGCGACGATATCCCCCTTCCAGCGCAGCCGCCCGTCGGTGGCCAAAACGAACTCCTCATTGGGCGCGCCGGCCAGCCGGTCGGCCCGATTGCGGATTTCGGGCGCCACCACCTGGTCGGCGGCGGCACGCAGCCCCTTGATGTCGGCGTCGCCTTCATTGCGCGCCAGGGTGAAGCGGAAGCCTTCGAGCGTGCCGATGAGATGGCCTTCCAGCCTTACTTCGCCACGCTCATTGATCTCGGGAGATACCATACGTTTGTCTTTCAGGTGACGAAGCAGCACACTCGTGCGCCTATCGACGAACCGCTGGGTGAGGCGCTCATGCAGGGCATCGCTCAGGCGGTCTTCAATGTCTCGGGTCTTTTCGCGCCAATGTGAAGGGTCTGCAAGCCAGTTTTTGCGGTTGGCAACGAAGGTCCAGGTCCGAATCTGCCTGATCCGGTTGCTGAGCGTATCGATGTCGCCATTCACATTGTCGCAAAAGCGGACCTGCTCGGCAATCCAGTCCGCATCGACCCGGCTGCGCTTCACCAGATCGGTATAGATGCGGGTGACGATCTCGCCGTGATTGGCCGGGGAAATGCCCTGATAGTCGGGAATCTGGCAGCATTCCCACAACAGCCGCGCCCCATCCAGCCCGCGCGCCAGTTTTCCGGCCTCGTTGCGGGCCAGGAACTCCAGCGCCTGCTGGTCGGTGGCCATGGGCACGCGGGTGAGGCTCTTGTGCTCGGGAGACTGCTCGAGGCTGTTGCGCAGCGCCTCGATGGAGGAATAATCCAGCCGATTGTTGCGCCATTGCAGCACCTGCACCGGCGCGAAATCATGGGTTTCGAGCGCCACCACCAATTCTTCGTCGAATTCGGCGGTGCCTGCGGTAACCCCGAATGTGCCGTTGCGCGCATGCCGCCCCGCCCGTCCGGCGATCTGGGCCAGCTCGGCCGGCGTCAGCGCCCGGCTGGTATGGCCGTCGAACTTGCTGTCATCGGCGAAGGCGACGTGGTGGATATCGAGATTGAGCCCCATGCCGATGGCGTCGGTGGCCACGAGGAAATCGACATCGCCATTCTGGTAGAGCGCCACCTGGGCATTGCGCGTGCGCGGGCTCAGCGCCCCCATCACCACGGCGGCCCCGCCGCGCTCGCGCCGGATCAATTCGGCAATGGCATAGACCTGCCGGGCCGAGAAGGCGACGATGGCCGAGCGCGCCGGCTGGCGCGACACCTTGCGCGAACCGGTATAGGTGAGGTGGGAAAAGCGCGGCCGCTCGACGATATCGGCATGCGGCAGCAGCCGGCGGATGACCGGCTCCATGGTCGAGGCGCCCAGCAGCAGCGTCTCCTGGCTGCCCCGGGCGTTCAAAATCCGGTCGGTAAAGACGTGACCGCGGTCGAAATCGGTGGCCACCTGGATTTCGTCGATGGCGACGCAATCGACGCGGATATCGAGCGGCATGGCCTCAACCGTGCATACCCAATAGCGCGGCTTGGCCGGCACGATGCGCTCCTCGCCCGTCACCAGCGCCACCGCCCCCTCGCCCACCCGCTCGACAATACGCTGATAGACCTCGCGGGCGAGCAGGCGTAGCGGCAGGCCGATCATCCCGGTGGGGTGGGCCAGCATCCGTTCGATGGCAAAATAGGTCTTGCCGGTATTGGTGGGGCCAAGGATCGCCTTGACGCTCTGGGGGGGCACGAAACTCATCGCCCCCTATCTAGGCGCTCCCGCGCCCCGATGCGAGGGCCTGTCCCGCGATCGGACAGGCTTTGCCCCTATTTTGCCACGCCGGTTAACGCCACGAACAGGACGCGAACAAACCGGCATCGAATCGGCGCGAATCGGCCAATCCGCTTTTGTTCTCCTCAAGCTCTGGTGGCTGCTGGATGCCAGAAACCACAAGGCCGGCGGGCCCGGGCGGATCGAGCCGCGAAAACCGTTCAGCTTCGTTAGAAACGGGTTAATTTGCGCCGCCGGGGCCTGTTGATGAGCGAAGGGTAAAGACCTCTGGCCCAAAGTTTTTTCGCTCATTGAGAATTGGCGGGCCGGAATGCGGGACTTTGACGGGCCCGCATTGGCAAAAAACCCCGTTGACGTGCCGGAATGGAACAGAAACGGCGAAAAAGCGCTGCATTCCCATTTCGGGACGGCCTGTCCGGCGGCGCCCTCGCCGTATTTACCAATGGACCGAAACCGGAACGAACGGGGAAGGAATCGCGGCAGAATCACGGATGCCGCTTTGTTCACCCCCAAGCGCTGGTGGTTCTTGCCGCGCGGCACACAAGCCGGGCGCAAAACTAGGCCGAAACCGGCTGCCCCGATATACCTTGGTCACCAAAGGGTAAATTTCCTCGTCAACCGGGCGAATCTTGTCGCCCCGTTACGCCGGCAGGACTGCCGGGGCGCGCGCCCGTTAACCGCACCGCGCCGGATTTACGGCGCACTCACCGGGCCGGATTGGCAAAAAAGCCGTTGACCGTCCCGCCTTGGGACGCCGGCGCTCGGTTTTCGGCGCCTTTGCGAACCGCAAGATTGTTGCCGCTTTTGCGGGAAACGCTCCTACTGGCGCAGATTGGTGAGCACCATGGACAGATCCCCCATATTGGTGCCGATCAGCACGCGATAGGGGATGAAATAGCCGCTTTCGCCCAGCGGCGCGTACCAGATGATGATGCGTTCGCTTTCGGCCAGGTAAGAGGTGATTTCCGAGCTGGTGAAATGGCCCGAAATCGGCTCGTAGCGCACCGAGCAGGCAATGACCGGTCCCTGATAGCCGGTGCGCGGCGAGGTGGCCTCGTCGGTGCTGGCATAGTTCATGGCGACATTGAAGCGCTCCACCCCGGTGAAGATGGTGGCGCGGCGCTGGCAGAGGCCCTTGTCGAGCCCATTGCCCCTGAGCACGAAGGCAGAGAGAAAATCGCCCACGCCATTGAGATGGCGACGCTCGATCGGCACCCGGTCGTAATTGTCCAGGATCGGCGGCTCCACCCGGAAGGCGGTGACGTTGCGGCCCAAAAAGCTCACATCCACGGTGAAGGTCTCGCCCTGGGCCCGGGTTTCGAGATCGAACTTGTCCGATACCAGCCCCTGTCCGTTGGAGCGGCCGGTGGAGGTGGCCTTGGCGGTGCCGCTGGCCACCAGCGTTCCAAGCCCCGCCACATTGGCCGAGAGGTCCATGCGATAGCGGCCGGCGCTGTCCTGCAGGTCCACATTCATGGCGGCGATATTGATGCCCCCCAGCGTGAGCACATAGCTGGCGCGCGCCTCCAGGGGCGCCGCCAGGGCCGGCTGGCAGGAACAAAGGGCCAGGGCGGCCAGAAGGGAGCGGGACAATTTGGACAAGGCGATGCAATCTCTGCGCTGGCGGGCGCGAATCAGCCCGCCCGCTGAAATTGCCCGCCCGATTCGGCCCATGCAAGGCGCTCGCGGGCCTTTGAGGCCGGCCTTGGCTTGACGACCCGCCGCCTTTTCTCTAAAGAGCCGGCAGATTTCAACACAATCGAGGCCCGTCGCGGGATTTCCCGCCACGTGAGGACCTTTACACAAACAGGATCTGAATCAATGGCTCGTCGCTGCGAACTCACCGGCAAGGGCGTCATGGTTGGCAACAACGTCTCGCACGCTCTCAACCGCACCCGCCGCCGCTTCCTCCCCAATCTGCTGAACGTGACGCTGATGTCCGAAGCGCTGAACCGCTCGGTCAAGCTGCGCATTTCGGCTGCTGCCCTGCGCACGGTCGAGCATCGCGGCGGTCTGGACGCGTTCCTGCTCAAGGCCGACGACGCCGACCTGTCGCCCCTGGCCCAGGGCATCAAGAAGGAAGTCCGCGCCGCCCTCGCGGCCTGATCGGTCTTTTCCTCGCTATCGAATTCAGCCGCGTGGGTTTTCGCCCGCGCGGTTTTGTTTTTGGGGGAAGCATCATGCTTTCCACCGCTGTCGCCCCGGAGCAAGTCCGGGACGACATCGGGGATGGGGCATGGCAGGGGCCGACAATTCCGCTTTGCCCCATCATCCCCCCGTGATAGGCACGGGCTTTCCCGCTGCCCCGGTCTGTTGCCGGTCCGCAGCCTTTCAGAGGTGCATTCCGATGCTAGCTCGCTTTCTGGTGGCCATTGCCGCCATGGTGGCCATTGTGGCCGCGTCCAATTTCCTCGTGCAATTCCCGGTCGATGCCGATCTGGGCGGCGTCCATATCGGGGACATCCTCACCTGGGGCGCCTTCACCTATCCGGTGGCTTTCCTGGTCACGGACCTGTCCAACCGCACCTTCGGCCCGGCCCGGGCCAGGCTGGTGGTGGTGGCCGGCTTCATCGTCGCCGTGGCGCTCTCGGTCTGGCTGGCCACGCCGCGCATCGCTATTGCCTCGGGCAGCGCCTTCCTCGTCGCGCAGCTGCTCGACATTTCCATCTTCCACCGCCTGCGCGACGCGGCCTGGTGGCAGGCCCCGATGGTATCATCCCTGTTCAGTTCGGCGCTCGATACGATGATCTTCTTTTCGCTGGCCATGGCGCCGGCCTTTGCCGGCATCGACCTCGCCTTCGGGCTGGAGGATGGCTCGCTGGGCTTTCCCGCGCCCCTTCTGGGCGTGGGGCCGCAGGTGGAGCTCTGGCAATCGCTGGCGCTGGGCGATTTCTCGGTCAAGCTGGTCATGGCCGTGCTGATGCTGGCCCCCTACAAGGCCGTGCGCGACCTGGTGCTGCGCCATATGCCGCTGGCGGCATAGGGCGCTTTTATTTATCCGCTTTTCCGAACCGCAAGACCGTTGCCACTTTTGCTGGAAACGCTTTATTCGGCCAGGGCGAATTCGAGCAGCAGGGTGCGCTGCCAGTCGTTGAAATTATTGTCCGAGCCGATGAGGATGCGCGTTTCCCCATTGGGGGCCGTATGCACGGCCATGGCTTCCATATTGTCGATGGAGCCGCCGGTGGCGCTGAGCAGAAGCTCGCCTTCCATGGTGGTGCCGGGACGGACATCGGCGGCGGGAACCCGGCGCAGATTCATCACGAAAGCCAGCATGGAAACGCCCCGCTCCAGCACCAGCAGGTCGCCATTGGGCAGGAAGGCGCATTCGGTGGGATTGACCACCGGCGTGCGCCGATAGGAAATCGGGCCCTTGTCGCGCTGGCCCAGCAGCCAGCCGCGATGATTGCCCGCCTCGTCCCAGGCCTCCTCGGTGAGCAGCAGGGTCGAGCCGGCAATGGGGGAAGCGGGCGGGGCGATGCAGACCGCCTCCAGCGAGCGGTTGGTGCGCAGGGCCGAGAGCCAGTCGGGAATGGCCACTTCCCGCGCCGGCCCGCCCGGCCGCCCATCGACCAGGGCGAAATCGGCCACCCGCGTCAAATTCTCGAAGCCCACCCGCACCGCCACCGGCTGGCCGTTGCGATAGACCGTATCGACGCTTTCGGCATCGCGCGTGAACTGGCGCGGCAGCACCTCGCCCTGCGAATTGCGCATCGGCTCGATGCTGACCCCGATGAAGCCGAACAGCCGGCCGGCATCGTCATAGGCCAATTGCCCGGAAACGAAATGCCCCCGATCGGTGACGAAGACCGCCTCCTGTCCCGGCCCGGGCATGGCCAGGCCAGACAGCCCCCCTAAGGTGTCGTCGGGGCTGGTCAGGGTCATCCCGCCGCGAAAGATCATCTTGTCGACCTGCTGGTCGACCCCGACATCGCGGAACTGGGTGACGGGCGCGGCATTGACCGAAACCTCGGCCGCCCGAACGGACAGGCTCCCCGCCAGCACCGCAACCGCGATTGCAGCGAGGCGGCGGCTCACCGTCGCGCCCTCCGCCGCGTCTGGGCGGGCATTTCCTCGTCGAACAGGGCGGCCAGCTCGTCGGTCAGCGCCCCGGCCAGCTCCTCGGCATCGAGCAGGGTGACGGCGCGCCGATAATAGCGCGTCACGTCATGGCCGATCCCCACCGCCACCAGCTGGATGGGCGAGCGCGTCTCGATATCCTCGATCACCTGGCGCAGATGGGCTTCGAGATAATTGCCGGCATTGACCGACTGGGTGCTGTCGTCCACCGGCGCGCCATCGGAAATCACCATCAGGATGCGCCGCTGCTCGGGCCGCGCCATCAGGCGCTTGCGCGCCCATTCCAGCGCTTCCCCGTCGATATTTTCCTTGAGCAGCCCCTCGCGCATCATCAGCCCCAGATTGCGGCGGGCATGGCGCCAGGGCTCGTCGGCGCCCTTGTAGATGATGTGGCGGATATCGTTGACGCGGCCGGGATTGGCCGGCCGGCCGGCTTCCAGCCAGGCTTCGCGGCTCTTGCCGCCCTTCCAGGCGCGGGTGGTGAAGCCCAGGATTTCCACCTTGACCCCGCAGCGCTCCAGCGTGCGCGCGAGAATATCGCCGCAGATCGCCGCGATGGTGATGGGGCGGCCGCGCATCGAGCCGGAATTGTCGATCAGCAGCGTCACCACCGTATCACGGAAATCGGTGTCGTTCTCGACCTTGAACGAGAGCGCCTGCATCGGGTCGGTGACGACGCGGGTGAGGCGGGCGGTGTCGAGCAGCCCCTCTTCGAGGTCGAACTGCCAGCTGCGGCTCTGCTTGGCCATCAGGCGCCGCTGGAGCTTGTTGGCCAGCCGCGCCACCGCGCCGGCCAGGCTTTCGAGCTGCTTGTCGAGCAAGGCGCGCAACTGGTCGAGCTCGTCGGGCGGGCACAATTCGGCCGCCTTGACGATCTCGTCGAACTTGGTGGTGAAGACCTTGTAATTGAACTGGTTGGAAAGCTGGGTGCCGCCATCCTTGGCCGGCGGCGGCATCGGCGCGTCCTCGCCGGCTTCGGCGGAGGCGTCCTCCTCGCCCTCGGCCATCTCCGATTCCAGGCCCTCGACGTCCCCGGCCTCTTCGCTTTCGCCCGCCTGTTCGTCCTGCTGGCTCTGCTGGCTGTCGTTCTCGCCCTCGCCCTGCTCGGGAGACTGGTCGGCGCCCTCGCCCTTGTCCTGCTCGCTGTCCTCGCCCTCGTTTTCCTCCGAATCGTCGGGATCGTCCAGCTCGCTGTCGGGCACCAGATTGAGGTCGCGCAGCAGCAGCTTGGCGGCCTGGCTGAATTTTTCCTGGTTCTCATAGAGATCGAGCAGGGTTTCGAGCGACTTGCCGCCCTTCTCCTCGATCTCGTCGCGCCACAGATCGACCAGCGCATGGCCCGAAGGCGGCACCGGCACGCCGGCGAGTTTTTCGCGCAGCAAAAGCCCCAATGCCTCGGCGATGGGCGCATCGCCCCTCTCGTTCACCTCGGCGAAATTGGCGCGGAACAGCCGGTCTTCCAGCATTTCGGAGATATTGCCCACCATGCCGGGCATGCGCACGCAGCCCAGCGCCTCGACGCGTGCCTGTTCGAGCGAATCGAAGGCCGCCCGCGCCACCGGGTCCATCGGCGCGCGCTTGCGGTGGGTGTCGGGATCATGGCTGGCCAGGCGCATGGCCATGGCGTCGCCCTGCCCACGGGCGATGGCGATGTCGCGGCGCGTCGGCAGGCGCGGCAGATTGGCCAGCCGCGCCTTGTCGGCGGTCAGCAGCGGCCGGTCGGCGGTGAAGCTCACCTCCAGCTCCGGCGTCCCGCCAATGGCGCGCACCGTGGCGCCCATGGCGCTCTTGAACACCTGGGTGTGGTCGGGCTTGTTGGCTTTGCTGCGCGGTGGTTGTGCCATTGTCATGCTCGTCGGTCGGGGAAAGCCCCCTCACCCGCCGCTCCGCGGCGGCCTCTCCCCCAAGGAAGAGGCAGGAAACGCCGAACCCCCTCCACCTCTCCCTTGGGGGAGAGGTCGGCCCGAAGGGCCGGTTGAGGGGCCTTGATCCTACGCCATCACCGCCAGATTGGCGGAGCTTTCCGGCAGGTCCTCACCGAAGACGCGCTGGTAGAACTCGGCCACCACGGGACGCTCCAGCTCGTCGCATTTGTTGAGGAAGGTCAGCCGGAAGGCAAAGCCGATATCGCCCCCGAAGATCTGCGCGTTCTCGGCCCAGGTGATGACCGCGCGCGGGCTCATGACGGTGGAAAGATCGCCATTGATGAAGGCCTGGCGGGTCAGATCGGCCAGCCGCACCATGTTGGCGACCAGCTTCTTGCCCTTTTCGGTCTCGCCATAGGCTTTGTTCTTGGCCAGCACGATCCCCACTTCCTTGTCATGGGGAAGATAGTTGAGCGTGGTGACCAGGCTCCAGCGGTCCATCTGGCCCTGATTGATCTGCTGGGTGCCGTGATACAGCCCCGAAGTGTCGCCCAGCCCGATGGTATTGGTGGTGGCGAACAGGCGGAACGAAGGATGGGGGACGATGACGCGGTTCTGGTCGAGCAGGGTCAGCCGGCCCGACTGCTCCAGCACGCGCTGGATCACGAACATCACGTCGGGACGCCCCGCGTCATATTCGTCGAACACCAGGGCGATATTGTTCTGCACCGCCCAGGGCAGGATGCCGTCGCGGAATTCGGTGATCTGCTTGCCATCCTTGAGCACGATGGCGTCCTTGCCGACAAGGTCGATGCGGCTCACATGGCTGTCGAGGTTGACGCGCACCAGCGGCCAGTTGAGGCGGGCGGCGACCTGCTCGAT